>JACVRP010000075.1 GCA_014534385.1 Cyanobacteria bacterium Co-bin13 | reverse complement strand
TGGGGTTGAGTGAGTACAGCAGTCGCCAGCGCTCGGGCACAATGCTGCTGCTAAAGCCAACCGGCGAGATGTAGAGGCCAAACTGTACCAAAAATGGCACTACATAGCGAAAGTCTCGGTACTGCACGTTGAGAGCGGCCAGCCACAGGCCGGCCCCCATCGCAGCGGCAAACGCTACTACAACAAATAGGGGCAGCGTTACAATCCGCCAGGAAGGCACTGCATCGTACCAGACCATCAGCCCCAGCAGAATAATGCCCGAAATCAGAAAGTCTACAAAACTGACGATTACTGCACTGGTAGGCACTACTAGCCGGGGAAAATAGACTTTAGAGATCAGGTTGGCGTTGCTGATCAGGCTGTTGCTGCACTCGCTTAGGGCGTTGGCGAAAAATTGCCAGGGCAGCATTGCTGAGAAGACCAGAATTGGGTAAGGCGCATCGCCTTCAGACGGCAGGTCGGCTAACCGGCCAAACACTACTGAAAACACCACCATCGTTAGAAAAGGCCGAATCAGGGCCCAAGCAACGCCTACGGCAGTCTGCTTGTAGCGCACCAAAATGTCTCGCCAGGCCAGAAAGTAAAACAGCTCTCGGTAGCGCCAGAGGTCGCGCCAATATTGGGCCTCGGTGCGGCCCGCTTCAATGATCAGTTCGGGAGCGTCGTGGGACATGGGAACAAGGGGTTTTCCTGGGGCTGGCTCTAACGTGCCCGTCCTGTCGTAGGAAGTGATCAGGTGATGATCGAGAGGAGACGCGTTTCTCCTCCTCGCGTTCCTGTGTCCTCATTAGCCCAGTTCTCCCTGCTGGACAGCCTGCCCCAGGGGAATTTCAATTAGAAAACGGGTACCTCGGCCCGGGCTGGAGTCACACTTGAGTCTGCCGTGGTGTCGGTCTACTACGATCTGGTAGCTGATTGACATGCCTAGGCCGGTGCCTTTGCCCACGGGCTTAGTGGTAAAGAAGGGGTCTAGGATGCGCCCCTGTACGGCCTCTGGGATGCCCACGCCATTGTCGGCTATCTGAATGCGAATGGTGTGGGCTGGGGTAAGGTGGGTGGTTAGCTTGAGTCGGGGTATCCAAGCGTCGGTCAGGGGCTGAGCTGCTTTTTCATCGAGGGCATCAATGGCGTTGGTCAGCAGGTTCATAAAAACTTGGTTGAGTTGGCTGGCGTAGCACTCTACTGGGGGCAGAGCACTGTATTGGCGCAGAATTGCGATCGCAGGTCGCTGGTTGGTTTCCCGCAGACGGCTGTTTAGGATGGTCAGGGTGCTCTCGATGCCCTGATGAATGTCTACTATCTGCAGCTCCGCCCCACCTAACCTAGAAAAATCGCGCAGAGCTTTGATGATGTCAGTGATTCGCTCGGTGCCGCTACGCATCGACAGCAGCAGTTTGGGCAAGTCTTGGCGCAGATAGCCCAGGTCAACCTCCTTGATCAGGTGGTCAAGCCGGTCGGATGAGCAGGGACAGTCTTTGCTGTAGGCATCAATCACGGTTAGCAAATCTTTGACGTACTGCTCTGCGTGACTGAGGTTGCCGTAAATAAAGTTGATCGGATTGTTGATCTCGTGGGCCATACCCGCCACCAGCTGGCCCAAGCTCGACATTTTCTCGCTGTGGACTAGCTGAATTTGGGCCTGGCGCAGTTCCTGCAGGGCTTGCTCTAGCTGGCGCGACTTCTCATCTTTAGCGGCGGCTTCCTGCAGCACTTCCTCAGCCTGCTTGCGCAGGGTAATGTCTCGCAAAATCAGGGTGTAGCAGCTGTCTCGCTGGGTCTGGGCTTCGGCTACGGTAGCCTCTAGCGGAAACAGACCGCCGCTGCGGCGCTTGCCCAACAGCTCGTAGGGGCTGCCATCAACGCTGGCTTGGGCTAGCCACTGGCGCATAGGCTCTAGGTCTGAAACGGGGGAGTCGCCTTGGCTTATCCCGGCTAGAAGGGTGATGGGCTGGCCCTTTACCTGGCTCGCAGACAGGCCAAAAATTTTGCCGACTGCTGGGTTGACCGACCGCACTTTAAGGCTCTGCTTGGAGACGACTACAATCGCTTCAATCGCGTTTTGAACAATGGCTTCGGTGCCTGCGATCGCAGCCTCCAGCGCACCGATCACCTGGTTATAGCGGGCCGCAATTTGGCCAGCGGGGGTAAAGGGGTCCATCGGTGCCCGTAGCCGCAGGTTGCCGGTGCGGGCTTGCTGCCGCATCACGGTAAACAAATCGACTAGATCGTTGCTGGCTTCGTGCTCAGAGATGTTGAGGCCAATGTGCTCCTGCCGGGGGCTCACCCGCAATGGATAACAGCGGTTGAGCCCCCACAGCAGTAGATAGGTCACCCCAAAAGACCAAACCGCCGCCACCAGCACGCCCACCATCTGCATTTGGAGCTGGCCCAAGCGAGACAGGCCGGTGCCAATTAGACTCAGATCGCCAAACAGAGCCACTGCCAGCGTGCCCCAAATGCCCGCTGCCAGATGGACTGGAATCGCGCCCACAGCATCGTCAATGGAGAGGGCGACGAGGGTGCGATCGCACAGCAACATCACCCCTGATCCAATAGCGCCAATTAGCACCGCTTCTGGCGCGTGAACTACATGGCAGTTGGCCGTAATCGCCACCAGTCCGGCCAGGGAGCCATTGATTACAGTGGGTACAGGCAACCTTCTTCCACGGGATAGGCTTAGCAGCATCGGCGTGACCATGCCAGCCGATCCGGCCAGCAGCGTATTGGCCAAAATTCCCGGCACCTGATAGTTGAGCGCCAGCACACTGCCGCCATTAAAGCCAAACCAGCCGAACCACAGCAGCATAGTGCCCAGCACCGCCAACGGCAGGTCGTACCCTGCTATCGGAGAGCGGTTGCGCTTGCGAGAAAAGCGACCGATGCGCGGCCCCAAAATCAGCACAGCGGCTAGAGAAACCCAGCCGCCCACGCTATGCACCACGGTTGATCCGGCAAAGTCTACAAAGCCGCGCTCTCCCAGCCAGCCAGCTGAGTATCCCAGATCCAGCCCGTTCCAGGCCCAGTGGCCAAAAATTGGATAGATCAGGCCCGACAGCAGCACGGTCACCAGCATGTAGCCGCTGAACCGCATCCGCTCAGCTACGGCCCCGGAGACAATCGTCACCGAGGTGCCGCAAAACATTACCTGAAATAGAAAAAACACCACCAGCCACACCTCGCCCTGTCCCACATCCGGGAGTAGGGCACTGGTGCCCACCCAACCATAGGCGGTGCGGCCAAACATCAGGGCATAGCCAAACAGCCAAAAACACAGCACAGATACGCCAAAATCAGCCAGGTTTTTGACGGCAACGTTAATGTTGTTTTTACTGCGGGTAGATCCCGCTTCTAAGCATAAAAAGCCCGCCTGCATCAAAAACACCAGGCTGGCGCAAACTAGAACCCACAGAACATCGATCGAGCTTGTTGCCATGCCAAAATAGCCTTCACCCTAGAGACCACGAACTTTAGGACTCTGGATGGATACAGGGCGACGAATTCAGTCCTGCTTCTTTTTACAGGGCTGATGGCGACGAATCCGCCTGCTTGGCAACTTTTCCTGACAATTGTCCGGATTTCCTGAAGTAGAGCCTGAGATCGAGGAGTTTATAGCGCTAGGGCTACAGGCAGTTTGGGGCTGTAGATAGGGCGAGGCTATCGAACCCCTTCACCGTGAGCTAGCAGCTGTTCGATAGCCGTCAGCCGATGCCGCCAGGTTTGTAGCCGGTAGCTGCTGTTGGTCGTCTGTACCAGCACCCGCTCGTTAAGGGCGCTGCGAACTTTCTCCAAACGAAGCTTGGCATCGCGCGCGCGGCGGGCGGAGGGCTCTGCGGCCAGCGCCTCTAGATCCTCGCCCAGGCGGTTGACCTCTTCCACCCAAGGGGTCAGCACTGGCTGCTCCATCCATAGCTGACGGTTGCTCAACAGCAGATTCCACTCCTGCTGTAGAGACTGGTAGCGAGCGTGGGCCATTTGAAAAGAGACCTGCCGGGAATTGCCCCTTAAGGGGGTAGCTGTCTGGCCCTGGGTGCGGCTGAGCATTGCTTCTAGGCTCTGGTTCAGGTCAGTGGCGGCAAATAGAGCGTAGCCAGAGGCGGGTAGATCACGGGTGGCCAAGATCTGATCGAGGGCGGCGGGCTGGGGCAGGTTCAGTAGCCGAATGCCTGGAATCACCAAGGCTCGGCCAAAGGTTTGGGAAACCAGCCAGGGCTCCACCAACTGGGCAAACCGATTGGTGTCTTCGGCGTAGCTCATCAGCACGATCCAGTCTACATAGCCCTGGCTGGCCCAGGTGCCCCAGTCCTGCTGGATCTTGTGGCGGCGCTCTAGTTCAGGGCGGGCAAACACGGCGGTGGAGAGAATCAAGTCGGGCCGCTGCCGCCGCGCCATCAGCGAGACTTCTTGCACAAAGGAGGAGATCTGCTGCACCCGAAAATCGGTCCAGCGATCCCACATCTGTCGGTGGAAGCGGCGTTCGGCCTCGGTTGCGTTCTGGCCGGGTCCGGTGGCCAACTGCAGCGGATCGATACCGGTCATGGCCCGAAACCGCCAGCGGGCCGCCGTGCCGTAGCCGTAGCTGCGGCCTGCGCCAGGATCTTGAAAGGGGTAGCGAATATAGTCGAGCTGTAGCCCATCGACCTCATAGTTGGTGATGATCTCTGAAATCAGCCGCATTAAATAGCTGCGAACTTCTGGGTTGGCCGGGTCAAGAAAGGGCTTGGTTTGGCCAGGAGGCACGACGTTGCCCAGGTTGTCGTATCCGGCCCAGTCGGGGTGTAGGGTGAGCAGAGGGCCGGGGTAGTCGAGGGGTAGGTTGAGCAGCCGGTTGTGCACCTGGTTTCCAACCGCAAAGGTCCAGATCCAAGCGTGAACTGACATGCCTCGCTCGTGACCCAGGTCAACCGCTGCCTTGAGTGGATCCCAGCTTGAAATCAGGGGGTTGCGGTTGGGCGCAACGCTGCTGGGATAAATGGGATAGCCCGCGTTAACGGTTTCGACAAAGACGGTGTTGACTCCAGCGGTAGCCATGCGGTCAAAGACTTGGGCCAACCCTTCGGGGGAGCGAGCCTGCACCAGGGTACCCCGATCCAGCCAAATGGCGCGAATTTCGGTTTGGGCGCTGGGGCGATCAGTGGGTAAATTGTCCCAGAGTGACTGACGCACGGCCTGCCAGCGCTGACGTGCGATCGCATATTTTCCCTGGGCAATCAAATCATTCCACTCATTGAGCAGCTGCCGCGCCTCTAGCAGAGCAGGATGCAGCACAGTGCCGTCTGACTCGATCGGTGAGGTATTGGCAGAGGCCGTCAGCACCGGAGCGGCCTGGTCTAAACTGACCTTAGTTGGCTGCTGAGAAGAGTTTGCCGTCAACAGGGCGCTTTCAAACCGACCGATTAAATTATTCAGCTCCTCCCGCATAGTCATCGACAGCACCGGATTGATTGGCCGGTTTTGAGCATCGAGATCAATGATGGCGGGCGCGACCTGGTCTGCCGGATCAACACCCCCCGGTCTGGGCCGAGGCAAGGAAAGGGGTGAACGAGACGGCAGACCAGGCAGTATCTGCGCGGAGGTGGGTGGTGTAGAGCCAGCGGCAGGTTCGGTGGGAGTTGCCTGGAGCGGCAAGACGACTGCGGACAGCTGTGCGATCTCAGTTGCCAAGGGTCCTAGGCCTGCCCCTATAGAAATGCGCTGGGGCTGTTCCCGGTAAAACTGCCCCAGGGACAGGGCCTGAGCGGATTGGGGGCTGAGCGCCCCACCCAATCCTATCCCCAGGGCAGCGAGGACAGTGGCAACCAAAGCAGAGTGAGGGTTTGTCATGTAGCAGCTCAACCGGGGACGTACCAGACGAAAAAATCCAGACAAAATTCTTGAGGAGGGTCGCTTAGTGATTAGGTCTTTAGCGATTATTGGGCTTCAGGCTAGCAGAGGATTGGCAGACCAGAACTCTCCTGGTACCAAACGATACGAATTTTTCCCTGCTGCTGAATAGTCCTGCCCCTACCCAGGGTTCCCGCTTTCTGCGCTTCCCCGTACAGCTTGATCCCAGGCTGTTAGAGATTAGGGCCAGCCTTTCGCCTGAGGCTCAGTTCATGTCTGTTAGGCTCATAAGTTACGCCAGCAGCATGCCCCAATCAGGACAACTCTGGCCGTTCGTTGAAACTACTGCTGTATCAGACCGGAAATACGATATACTAACCGTAGTCGTTATGAGTTCATAGTTTTCCTATGGCGAGTCCAGCTATGGCCAGTCCAGCGGTGGAAAATGTCGTAATTATTGGGTCGGGGCCAGCGGGCTACACGGCCGCAATTTACGCAGCGCGGGCTAACCTGAAGCCTTTCATGTTCGAGGGGTATCAGGCAGGAGGGCTGCCCGGCGGACAGTTAATGACCACTACTGAGGTCGAAAATTTCCCCGGTTTCCCTGATGGCATCACCGGTCCGATTTTAATGGACCAGATGAAAGCCCAAGCCCTGCGTTGGGGCACTGAAATGGTGACGGAAGACGTCATTGCAGTGGATCTGAGCCAACGGCCCTTTGTAGTGCGTTCAGAAGAAAGAGAGGTCAAAGCCCACAGCCTAATCATTGCCACGGGTGCTACGGCTCGCCGGCTGGGCCTGCCCTCAGAACTAGAGTTTTGGAACAAGGGCATCTCGGCCTGCGCCATTTGTGATGGGGCCACTCCTATTTTCAAGAATGCAGATTTGGCCGTAATTGGTGGCGGCGATTCGGCAGCAGAAGAGGCTGTGTATTTGACCAAGTACGGTTCCCACGTGCATTTGCTGGTGCGGGGTGGCCAGATGCGGGCTAGCAAAGCTATGCAGGATCGAGTGCTGAAAAATTCTAAAATCACAGTTCACTGGCATACCGAAGCGGTTGATGCCTATGGTGACAACCTGATGAAAGGGCTGCGCTTGCGCGATACCCAAACGGGCGAAGAACGTGATCTGCCGGTGCGGGGTCTGTTCTACGCCATTGGCCACACTCCCAACACTGGCCTCTTTAAGGGGCAACTCGATCTAGATGATGTGGGCTACATCCAGGTCAAGCCTGGTACAGTAGCCACCAGTGTTGAGGGCGTTTTTGCCGCTGGAGACGTGCAGGACCACGAATACCGTCAGGCAATTACGGCAGCGGGCACTGGCTGTATGGCGGCTCTGCTAGCTGAGCGGTATCTGGTCGCCAATGACCTGCTGCAGGAGTTTCACCAGAGCGCAGCGTCTGAAAAGCCGGAAGAAGAAGGCCGGGTGGCCGAGTATAAGCAGGTGGCCGAGTTTGACCCCGACACAACTCGCCATGTTGGCGGCTATGCTCTGCGTAAGCTCTACCACGAGAGCGATCGCCTGATTATTGTAAAATACGCTTCCCCCACCTGTGGCCCGTGCCATACCCTGAAGCCGATTTTGAATAAGGTGGTAGACGAGTTTGAGGGCCGGATTCACTACATCGAAATCGATATCACTGAAGATCCCGATATTGCTGAGTCGGCAGGTGTGACGGGCACCCCTACAGTTCAGTTCTTTAAGGACAAGGCAATGGTGGGCGAGTTCCGGGGCATGAAGCAAAAGAGCCAGTATCGCGAAATGGTTCAGCAAAACCTGGGCGCGGTTCCGGTTGCCTGACTTGAGCAGATTTGACCGTCTAACTCCAAACAGTGTCGAGACGTTGCCTAGCAGCGTCTCTTTTTTTTGGCTTCTTTGTGAGGAGTTGCCCTCGAGGGGTAGACCCTATTTCTATTTTGCTCTGAGATCGCAACTCCCCCTAGCACCAGCAAGAAGCCGGTTCTTGTCTTCGAGGGCATTAACTCGTGCAACTCCTCACGACAGGTTCAGCGGATCAATATCCACGGTTAAGCTGACGTGAGCTGGAGCCTGCTTTCTGAGCGATGTGAGATCGGGTAGGGGCTGATTGGGCTGGCACTTTAGCAATAGCTGCCACCGGTAGCGGCGGGCCACTCGCAAAACTGGGGCCGGAACCGGGCCGAGCAGTTCATATCCTTTGCAGTCAGCAATCAGTGTTTGCAGGTGTGCGGCTGCCGCTTTGGCCGCCTGCTGCACCGCCTCTGGGTCGGGGCTAGAGAGCCGAACTAGCGCAAGACGTCCGGCGGGGGGGTAGGCTAGGGCCTGCCGCTGAGCCCATTCTGCCTCGATAAAGGTATCGTATGCCTGCTGCTGCACTGCCTCCACCACGGGGTGCTCTGGCGTGTAGGTCTGAAGGATCACCTGGCCGGGCTGATCGCCCCGACCGGCCCGGCCAGCCACCTGGGTCAGCGTTTGAAAGGCTCGCTCGCTCGCCCAGTAGTCATTCATATATAGAAGGCCATCAGCAGCGACAATGCCCACCAGCGTTACCTGGGGTAGGTCAATGCCTTTGGTCAACATTTGGGTGCCGACCAGCAGATCTGCGCCGCCCTGGGCAAAGCGGGTCAGTAATGCCCGATGCGACCCCTTAGTGCGGGTGGTGTCGCTGTCGAAGCGGATGCAGGTTAAGTCTGGGAACGTTTCGGCTAGAGCGTTGACTACCCGCTGGGTGCCGCTGCCAAAGTGCTTTAGGTAGGGCGAGGCGCATTCAGGACAGTTGCGAGGATGCGATCGCACATACCCACAGTAGTGACATTGCAGAGTTGTCGCGCTATCCCGGTTGGGCTGGTGATACGACAGCGACACATCGCAATGAGGGCACATCATCACATGGCCACAACTGCGGCAGGAGACAAAGCTGCTGTGGCCTCGACGATGGATAAATAGTAGACCCTGATTGCCTTCGGCTTTCATTTGGCGTAGGGCCGCCTGTAGAGGATGGCTAAAAATGCTGCGGTTGCCTACCTGCAGTTCCTCGCGCATGTCCACAACCTTGACCGGCGGGTGGGGTCGGGCGTGGACGCGCTGGGGTAGGGAGAGGTAGCGGGTGGAGGGCGGGGAGGAGAGAGGAGGAATGAGAGAGGAGGGAGGGCTGATAGGGGCGCAAGGGCTTGCGCCTTGGCTCGGGAAAAAACAAGCCAACCACGTCTCTAACGAAGGCGTAGCCGAACCCAGTACCAGAGGGCAATCCTCTAGCTGGGCCCGCCACTGGGCGACGGTGCGGGCATGGTAGCAGGGGGCGGGGCTGTCTTGCTTGAAGCTGCTGTCGTGCTCCTCATCGAGAATGAGAATACCCAGGCGGGGCAGGGGGGCGAAAATAGCAGAGCGCGTGCCGATCACGACTTGGGGTTGGCCACTGAGCATTTGCCGCCAGGTGTCGTAGCGTTCGCCATCGGAGAGGGCACTGTGGTAGACACAGACTTGCGAACCAAAGCGGCGGCGAAAACGATCGGTAAGCTGAGGGGTGAGGCCAATTTCGGGCACCAGCACTAGGGCCGATTGACCAGCGGCCAGATGGGGTGCGATCGCCTGTAGGTATACCTCAGTCTTGCCTGAACCGGTAACGCCGTGGAGCAGCATCTGACAGTGGTGGGTTTGCTGGCTGATTGCGGCTAGGGCCTGCTGCTGGGCAGGAGTCAGAGGTTTGGCTTGGTCGGGCTGCAGATCGGGCGTATCGGTAGGGCGACGCAGCACTTCTCTCGCCTCGATTAGCAAATGACCGCTGGCGGCCAGCCGCTTTAAGGTGGCGCTGGTAGTTTGGCAAATCTGCAGGGCTTCATTGAGCCAGAGATCGCCCCCCTGCCGCTTAAGAATGGCCAAAATCTCTTGCTGACGGGGGCTCAAGGCAGTATTGTCGAGGTTGAGCAGGGTTACAGCCTGCCGCTGCTTGGGCCGGGGCGGTTGCGGCGGGGCTAAATAGCTCTCTACCCAGCCTTGCTCAATGAGCTGCTGCAGGGCGCGGCGGTTGCCGTTACTAAGCTTTTGCAGGTGCTGCCAGGTGTAGTTGCCATTGGGGGCTTTATGTAGGTGGGCCAGCAGGGTAGCGGCGGCAGGCTGGAGGGCAGCGGCGGCAAGCGGAACTGGGTTGGGGCAGAGCCGCACACGGCGCTGAGAGCGGGCTAGCAACCCCGGCGGCAGGGCGGTGCGGATTACCTGCATCAGCGAGGTTTGGTAGTAGCTAGCCACCTGCTCTAGTAGCTGCCAATAGGTGGGGGAGAAGAAACGGCGATTGAGGATGCCTTCAACCGGACGGATCTGCTGGGCAGCAACGGTTTCAGGAAGCTGGGTGGCGAGGCGTAGTGCGATCGCACCCACCTGCTGATGACCAAAGGGAACGCTGAGAATGTCTCCCGGCTGCACTTCCAGCTCGGGCGGCACGCCATAGGTATAGAGGCCCTGGGCTCCGGGGCAATCTACCAGAACTTCAACCCACTTCGGCTCTGGCGTTATATAGATGTTTCCCCCGTCGGCCACGGTTCCTCCCTCGCGCAATCCTTCCCAGTCTAGAGGGTTTTTGGGGAGTACTGAGGGCAGTGACTGTCGCTGCATTTCAAGGTGGAGTGAAGATAATACAGTCGTTGCTGATGACAGCTCGTCTGCAGATACAGCAATTCTGCCTCTACCAAAAGATAGATTAAGGCCTTAAATTTTAGGTTCTGCAATACTGAATGCCTAATCTGTTGATCACTAATAGAGATAAATCAATCCCTTAATCCCTTAAATTTATCGAGGGACAACTCTAGCCACTATTTCCCCGCAGGCTATATCTTTATAGGCTGCACGTCGGCCTAAGTCGAAGTCGTTACTGACACAACCGGCTGGCCATTCCGTCTCTTAACATTTCCCTTAGATTTGCTGTAAGGTTTTAGCTTACTGTTACAGAGTGCAAGAATAACCATGAAATTTTACACTAAGCAAGAAAAGTACGAATATAGTGGGTTGCACACTCACGAAATGAATCAGAAATCACGAATTTCTCCAAGGGGGTTGCTATATTAAAGGCGATCCGTTATATGTCTTACAACTTGTTGGGTATAAGAACTCTCTATTCCTATGGCTGCTGCTTTTAACCCTGGCTCAGAAAGTCCAATTGACTGGCCCGAACTCAGTCAAGCTGAATTGTCCGTTGTTTT
>JACVRP010000361.1 GCA_014534385.1 Cyanobacteria bacterium Co-bin13 | reverse complement strand
GCCCTGGGTTCATTCGATATTCCTAAGTCTAGCCTCAACCAACCGGTTTGCTCTCCGCTTCTGCCAATATAGCTGTCGCCACATAGCTTAGGACATCCGATTGTTTGGGGGTGTAGGGGCTGCGCCTCCAGCCAGGGGTTCCACCCCTGCACCCCGTCCTAACACCCGTGGCTATTGCTATACAATGCCCAAGCCCCGCAATTCCCTTCAAGGCGCTGATCGGGTTTTTCAGGTTACGCAAATACGACGGTGCGATTGCCATATACCAGAGCGCGGTTTTGCAGGTGCAGCCTCACCGCACGAGCCAGCACCATGCGCTCTAAATCCTTGCCTTTGCGGATCAGGTCTTTGACCTCGTCGCGGTGGCTGATGCGAACTACGTCCTGCTCAATGATGGGGCCTGCATCCAGGTCAGAGGTGACGTAGTGGGCCGTGGCTCCGATGATTTTGACGCCTCGTTCGTAGGCGCGATGGTAGGGGTTGGCCCCAACGAAGGCAGGCAAAAACGAGTGGTGAATGTTGATGATGGTCGGGAACTGAGCGACGAAATCGGGGGAGAGCACCTGCATGTACTTAGCCAACACCACCAGGTCAATCTGGTACTGTCGCAGCAGCTCAATCTGCTGGGCTTCTTGTTCGGCTTTAGTGTCGGCAGTGATGGGAATGTGGTGGTAGTCGATGCCAAACTGATCGGCAATGGGCTTGAGGTTGGGGTGGTTGCTGATGATTAGCGGGATGTGCCCAGCTAGCTCCCCGGCCTTATGCCGCCAGAGCAGATCTAAGAGGCAGTGGTCTTGGCGGCTGACCCAAATGGCAATGCGGGGCACCGCATCAGAGAACTGAAGTCGCCAGTCGGCTCCTAGGGGCTGTGCGATCGCATTAAACGCTGGACCAATCAGCTCCCTGGGCAGGTTAAACCCCTCTAGCTGCCACTCCAGCCGCGACAAAAACAGCCCAGCCTCTTCGTCCCGATGCTGGTCGGCATGAACAATGTTGCCGCCGTTGGAGTAAATAAAGCTGGCAAGTTTGGCCACCAGCCCCCTCTGATCAGGGCAGGAAATTAACAGGGTTGCCGTAGGAGCACTCATAGCAGTCTTTTGATGCAGGCGCTTCGCTAGCCTACCATTGGGCCTTGAATCAGTTCGTTTTCTGGGCTTCAGTTTTTGCGCTGTAGACGCCAAAGCTGAGAACCTTAAGGCGCAGCCGGTGGTGGAGATTCTCCCTCTTCTTCCTCTACTGCCGCTGGGGCTCCAGGTGCGGCAGCAGGCGAATCCTGAGCGGCTTCTCCTGCTGAAGGTGCTGGGTTCTCAGCCGAATCACTCGTGGGAGTGCTAGCTGGGGCATCTGTCGCGATCTGCCACTCTGCTAAAGGCCGCTCAACCCCGTTTGCCACATCAATAGACACGACATAGAGAGGCACCTCTCCAGCATTTTCAGGCAGCGGTACCTGCTCCGGATCGATCAGCGCATAGAGGGCAGTGCCGCTGAAGTCCTTGCCTCCCAGCACCAGGGTATGGGTGGTGCCGTCTGCCAGGGTTAACCTGACGGTGCCAGAGGGTGGGGTAAAGCCAAATTCGGCCTGCTGGTCGGGGGTCAGCGTCAGCTCTTGGACTGGAGCATCGGCGGTCAGGCGGCTCAGCAGAAAGGCAACGGCTCCCTCCTCAGCTGGGGCTTGCACAGGCTGTACCATCTGCCAGGTATTTTGATCATCTCGCTCAAAGGCCAGAGTTTCGCCATCGCGCTCTACAACCAGGGAGACCACGTCTGACTCGGCAAAGCCAAAGATGGGGTCTTCGGCAGACTGGGTGAGTTCCGCCTGGGACGGTGAGCGCGATCGCTGAGTTTCCGACACCAGCACCCCAGCCCCTAGCAGCAGGGCGATGCCGATCAGCACGACTGTACTTCGTTGCAGTTTCATAGTTGGATGAGTCTATTACCTTACGGATGGAGTAAGGGGTGCTGCTAGCGTCGCCGCACCCACATTACGATAGCCAGGGCAAACCCAACCAGGGGCAGCACCAGCAGAGAAAACACGCCCAGCCCAACCTGCTGCTGTACGGTCATAGCAATGCGGCGATTGGTTACGGTGCGGGGCCGAATCGAGAGGGTTGTATCGTTTTGCTGTCCCAACCAGCTCACGGCATTGAGAAACACGTCGCCATTGAGCTGCTGCTCAAACAGGCCATCGGTCGCAAAACTGGCGTTGCCGATCACGACCATACGGGCCTCAGGGGCAGGTTCATCGGGTTCGCTGCCCTCACTTTCCCCTTGGCTAGGAGCCGCAGAGTTTGCCACCGGACGGCTAAGCGCATACCCCAACGTAAATGACCCTTCCGGCACGGCATTGGGGTCGTACTGCAATTCGCCGCTCTCAGAGATAGCCTCGGCTCGGCTCTGAGCGTTGGTTTGCAGTAGGGGGACAGCCGTAATATCGGGCAGAGTCTCAACCTCCACCGGACGGGCCAGGGGGTAGAACGATCGCCCGCCGCCAAAATCCTGTGTAATGGGATGGTCTCCGTAGTCGGTCACCAGGGGAGCCGCAGGGCCTAGGCCGACTAGCTGACCTGCGCCCGAGGTGTCGAGCACAATGCGCTCATCTAGCGTAACGCCCCACCGATCGAGCAGACTGCCCAGCTGGGGATTGGTGCGGGGGTCGATCAGCAGCATCAGGCTACCGCCCCGATCCAGGTAGCTCTGGAGTGCGGCCACCTCAGGCGCAAAAAATTCTTGGGCCGGGCCAGCGACGACGACCAGGCTGGCGTCTTCGGGCACTTGGGACGTTTCGGCGAAATTTAGAGGGCGAACGGTATAGTTCTTCTCCTCCAGAGCGGCAACAGCTTGAGCAAAACCAGGTTCGCTGCCATCAATGGTGAATTCACGGTGCCCCTGGGTGAAGTAGACCGTGAGGGTGCGATCGCTCACCAGCCGATCCAACGTATTGGTCAGCGTTCGCTCTGAAAGGCGCTCCTCAGGACTGAGATTTTGCAAAAACTCCCGCCGCTCGCCCAGCTCCAAAAAAGCCATGCCGGGACGGGTTGCCTCAAACTGTTGGGCTAGTTGAGGGTTGGCGTAGGGATCGACATATTCGTAGGTGAAGTTGTTGCCTGCCCGCTGATAGCTTTCTAGCAGCTGGCGGTCCTGGGTATTGGGAACGGCATCGAAGATTACGGCTCGGGCAGGCTGCTCCAAAGACTGCACCAGCTGACGGGACTGGGGAGCCAGGGTGAAGATCTGGTTTTCTGTGACGTCGATGCGGCTGGAGTAGCGCGCCGCCAAAACGTTGAGCAGTGCCAGAATGACCAGCACCGCCAGCGTTGCCACCAGCGCATTAGCACCGGCCTCAGTCGATCGCTGCTGCCAAAAGCGCCCCTGCACGGCATCGCTAAATGCCAGACCCAGCAGCAGCAGCCCCAGGCCGCCAAACAGCAGGCCCGCCGGCAGCCAGCCCCAGCCGGAGGCTACCCCGGCGATTAACCCAGCGGTTGCGAGCCCCAACCCCAGCAGGGCTAGATACTTGAGATATTGCCGATAGGCCACGATATTTTTCATAGGTTTTCTCCAATCGCTGCCCTAAGCCCGCTGGAATCGCAGGGTTTCAACCGACTGAGCCGTCAGATAAAGGCCCAAAACAATGTAGGAAACAAAGAGAATTAGACCGCTAGTGTCGAAGACGCCTTCTGTAAAGTTTGTGAAGTGCTTTAGCAGAGACAGGTGGCCCAGCGCATTGCCCAAGCCTCCGCCTAACCCCTGAGCCACCGCGTCAATCAGCCACAGCAGCAAGATTAGAGCAAAGGTCATAATCGCGGCCAGTACAGTGCTGCCGGTCAAGGAGGAGATGAACATCCCCAGGGACAAGACACTGGCGGCTAACAGCACTAGGCCCAGATGGCTGAGCAGAAAAATGCCAGGCCCCAGAGGTGGGTTAGCTGCGCCCAGTGCGACGGCCTGACAAACCATCAGCGGCAAAATCATGGCGACATAAAAGGTCAAAACCGCCAGCAGCTTGCCCAGCGCCACGGCCCAGTTGGTTACGGGAGATGTGGCCAGCAGCTCCAGGGTACCCTGCTTGCGCTCATCGGCGTAGAGCCCCATTGATAGCATGGGCAGCACAAACATAGACAGTGACCCCAACAGGCCCACATAGGCTTTAAGAAACTCGTAGGCGACATCAAAGGAAGGGGGAGCGGCCATACCCATCTGCTGCGCCTGATCAGCCGTGGCAACCTGGGCAATGATGCCCTGTG
>JACVRP010000677.1 GCA_014534385.1 Cyanobacteria bacterium Co-bin13 | reverse complement strand
CCCCATGACCGCCATTGCCTCCGGCTGGCCCGCCTGCTGGAACATACTTTTCTCGCCGGAAGGCGACCAATCCGTCGCCCCCGTCTCCAGCCTGAATTCCGATTTCTGCCTGATCAATAAACTGCATTACCGTCGGGATTGCTGCTGCTGCAGCTGTACTAAAACAGTCCGAATGCGCTCGGCTAGCCCCGGATCGCCCTGGTGAGCTTCGGTAATAAGGTTGAAGCGGCGAACGGTGAGGCCATTGCTTTCAACAATAGCGCGGGCTTGGTTACAGTAGTTGACAACAATCCCTCGTACTTCGCTGCGAACTGGGCGAGGCAGCTGGTTTAAGTTGCGGGTGTTGGGGCAGGTCATATCGACCTGGGAAATATCAAAGTTTACCCCCGACAGCAGTGACCTAATCTGGTTGAGGGCATCGTTACGGGGGCCATCCATCTGCAGAACGGAAGTCGCATAGCCCGCTACTTCTTCTGCCGAGATCTCTATTCCCTGAGCCCGGACTTGCGAAGTTGTCACGATGGGACCTGGGCCGGCGGTTTGGAGCACTACACCTGAACCGTTAGCTAAAAGAGCCACCACGCCTGCCAACATCAGCTGACCAAAGCGTCCTTTGAGGCGATGGGACAAACGCGGACAGTGATAGTTGAAAATGACCATACTAAAAATGACCATACTAAATTAGGTTCAGTGATACCCGCTTAAACGGTTGAGTGTAATATCCTGGATTTATTCTATGCGGGGTTAGTTCCTTAAAGTATGAGGAACTTGCTTGTTATCAGCTGTTTTGCTGAAAGAGCTGGCTAATCTCAATTACTTTTGTCTGTAGGGCTGCCTGCTCCTCCTGCCCCTGTTTGAGGCCAAACTCTAGATCCAGCAGCAGGGGCAGCACCTGCTGAAGTCGCTTGAGAGAGACTCCCCTGACTTCCTTCTGCAGGAAAAACACCCGTTTAGGGTTGCCAATTTCTGCTGCTTTGGCGATGGTCTGCTCGTTGCGTTCGCCCGCTTCCTGCAGGAGCTTAATCCACAGCCACAGCCGAAACTGACTTACCAGAGCGGCAACCATGCGCAGGGCAGGTTCGTTACGGCTGAGCAAATCGGCAACCAGGCCCAGAGCTTCTTCCGTTTTACCGTCACGCAGGGCGGTCGCTACCTTCAGGCTACTCTGGGTGCTAACGGTCACTAAATCGCTGACCGCCGAAGGCGGCAGCGGCTGGTCGGGCGCGTTCCAGTAGAGGGCCAGTTTGGCTAATTCGTTATAGAGCTGACGGGTGTTGTTGCCTAGGGATTCTGCTAGTAAATCGGCTGTTTCGGGGGCCAGTTTGAGGTCCAGATCCCTGGCGATATCCTGCACCTGCCGCACTAACTGGTCGCTCTTCCACGGCGGAATAGTGGAAAATTCTCGGATGTCTCCGTGCTTCTGCAGCAGCTTAGTGAACTTAGAGCGGCCATCGGGCTTGCTGCCGCTAGTCAACAGCAGCACAGTGGTTTGGGGAATTTGGGGCAGGGTTCGATCTAGCTCCTGCAGCAGATTGTCGGGGCAGCGCTGACCCAGGGAGGTCTCCTGCAGCCAGACCAGTCGCTGACCCAGGCCAAAGGGAGCCGTCATCGCCTGATTCAATGCCTGAATAACGCTATCCGGCTGTTCCCCAGAGATGCGGTCATAGTTAAAGCTGGCCCAGTCAGCCTCGAGCGTGCGATCGCGCAGGGCCGTAACCGCCTGATTGAGCCGGAACTCGTCATCTCCCCAGTAGTAATGGATGGGCATGGTCACACATCCGCCTAAAATCTTAGAGTCACTGTGAACTGTCTAGATCAAATGTCTAGCTAGCGATTTCTATGCCTTCTCTGGCCCAGCATCCTATTTTAGAGCAGAGTTTCGCTGTGATTGACCGGGAATTT
>JACVRP010000014.1 GCA_014534385.1 Cyanobacteria bacterium Co-bin13 | reverse complement strand
TTGCTGAACCCAACGACTGGACAGACCCGCTGCCCACAGGTCGGCCTAATGAGTGGGTGCGAATGGTAACGAAGCATCTGCTGATTGAATAGTGCAAGGATTGGTGCGTCACGCGCTGCGATGGCGCACCCTACAATAATTTAGGCTCCTCTCTTTTCCCCCTCCCACGCTTTGAACACATGAGTTCTACCTTGCGATCGCACCCCTCCCCTCCGCCCTCTTTGGCCTTTGGCCCAGAGCAGCTCTGGCGCATCTTCAATGGGCTGCTGCTGGCAGTGGGGGCGCTGGTCGTACTGTGGCCCCTGGGAGTTGTCGTAGCCACGTCGCTGCAGCCATCGGGCACGGCAATGGGTGCCGATGTAGCCACCGGGCTGACCTTTGAGAACTACCGGCAGGCCTGGTCGCAGGGCAACTTCCTGCTGGCCTTTGCCAACTCTGCCCTGGTGGCGCTGTCAGTCACGGCGCTGCAGATTGCCACCTCGGCGCTGGCAGGCTACGCGCTGGCGCGGCTGAAGTTTCGCGGGCGACAGGCGGTGCTGCTGATCGTGCTGGCAACCCTGATTATCCCTTTTCAGCTGCTGGTGATCCCGATTTTTCTGGTGCTGAAGTGGGGCCACCTGATCAACACCTACGGAGCGCTGATCTTGCCCACAGCGGCCAACGGCTACGGCATTTTTCTAATGCGGCAATACTTTCTCACCATTCCCCTAGAGCTAGAAGAAGCCGCTGCCCTCGATGGAGCCTCGCGCTGGCAGATCCTCTGGGAGGTGATGCTGCCCCTGGCCCGTCCGGCCCTGGTGACGCTGTTTTTGTTTACCTTCATCGGCGAGTGGAACGACCTGTTTAAGCCGCTGATCTTCACCACCCGACCGGAGCTGCAGACCGTCCAGCTGGCCCTGGCCTCATTTCAAGAGCAGTTCACTAGCGACTGGCCCCTGCTGATGGCCGCAGTCGTGATTGCCACTGTGCCCGTCGTGCTGCTGTTTCTGATCGGTCAGCGCCAGTTTATCCGGGGCATTGCCGCCACCGGCATCAAATCGTAGATCATCTCCCAACCCCCATGAAACTCCTGTGCATCAGCAACGGCCACGGTGAAGACCGCATTGCCGTGCGGATTCTCAAAGCGCTGCAGGCCGCTCCAGGCGCACCCGACATTGCAGCCCTACCGATTGTCGGCACTGGGGCAGCCTTTCAGCGGGCAGGCATAGACACCGTTGGGCCAGCTCAGGTCATGCCGTCGGGGGGCTTTATCTATATGGATGGCCGTCAGCTTGCCAAAGATGTGCAGAGCGGGCTGGTGCAGCTCACCCTGGCTCAAATTCGGACCGCAAAAGCCTGGGCGCGCCAGGGCGGGGCGATCTTTGCTGTGGGCGACGTGGTGCCGCTGGCTTTGGCCTATCTCAGCGGGGCTCCCTACGCCTTTTTGGGCACAGCCAAATCTGAATACTGGCTGCGAGATGAGGCAGGGCCGTTGCCTGACCGCCCCTGGTTTGAGGGCTGGGCGGGGTCGGTGTATCTGCCCTGGGAGCGCTGGCTGATGAGCCGCCGCCGCTGCCGAGCCGTGTTTGTGCGCGACGGGCTAACCGCAGACTGGCTGCAGCGCTTTGGCATTCCAGCCCACTCCGCAGGCAACCCCATGATGGACAACCTGCAGCCCGCTGCGGCAAAGCGCACTCAGCTAACCGCTGGCCTACCAGAGGCGGCTTTAACGCTGGTGCTGCTGCCCGGTTCTCGCTCGCCAGAAGCAGAGCGCAACTGGCAGCAGATCCTGCAGGCGGTCGATAGTGTAGCCGCTGCCTACGCCGAAAAGCCGGTAGCCTTTTTGGGTGCGATCGCACCCTCCCTCGACCTCGCCCCCTACTCCCAAGCCCTGCTATCAGCAGGCTGGCAAAGCCAAGCATCCCATTACCCGACCTACCAAAAAGCCAACGCCACCCTGCGTATCACCCAGGATGACTTTGCCGAATGCCTGGATTTGGCAGAGGGTGCGATCGCAACCGCTGGTACCGCTACCGAACAGCTCGTTGGCCTGGGCAAACCCGCCTTCACCTTCCCTGGAGAAGGGCCGCAGTTTACCCGCATCTTTGCCGAAGTTCAGGCCCGCCTTTTGGGTGAGTCCATCCAACTCCTGCCGACTCCTGAAGCCACTGGTGAAGCCGCTAAGGCGCTATTTCCCAACGTTCAGCAGCTAGAGCGCATCCGCTACAACGGTCAGCACCGCATGGGGCCAGCGGGGGGAGGAGATGCGATCGCGGCCTGGCTGCAGCAGACTCGCTGGGCTGAATGACAAGAAGACGCGGAGAAGGGGGGACGCGGAGACGCGGGGAACACCAGCGATAACTTGCTGACACTCCCCCACCTCCCCTATCGCGCCTCTCCGCGTCCCCTACTGCTCCCCAAAGGGCTGATTCCGACGAGGATCCCCCAGCTGATAAGGGCCCTGGCTCAATCGCACCTTCGGCTGAAACATCGAGGGGGCATCGGCCACGCCCCAGTGGCTCTGGATCTGGTTCAGCAGTTCGTCTTGATGCCGTCTTAGCCCATCTAGATCCCAGCCCCAGTTGATGATGGTAAACCATACCGGCCCCCGCTCCTGGGTTGGGATGAAGCCAGCCAGGGCGCTCACTTCAGCCAGCGTGCCTGTTTTTAGGCCGGACTTGAGCGGCAGCCGGCGGTCGGCCAGGGTACCCACATCTTCGCCCGCAATTGGCAAGACATCAGCTACTGAAAATCCCTGAGGCCGCAGCTTTTCTTGAATAGTTGCCAGCATTGCGGTTACGGCACGGGGAGAAATCTGGTTTTCAGCGCCCAGCCCAGAGCCGTTGACCAGCCGAAGTTCGCCCGGAACCAGGTTGGCTGCCTGAGTCGCCTTAGCCATCACCGCGCCAGCCCCCCCCGTCATCTCGGCCATCATTTCCGACATGACGTTATTGCTGTAGATATTCATCGCCTTGAGAATGGCTATCAGCGGCAGAGACTGGTGGCGTAGCCGCCAGGAAGACACCTGATTCACCCCCTCGGGCGGCACGACCTGCACCGTCCCGTTAACTTGAATGGTGGGCTGAGCTGTGCCGGCCGGCAGGGATCTGTACTGGTCCCAGGCGGCAGGTGGCCAGAGGTCAGCATTCCACGCCTGAAGCAGCAGCTGCCCAGACTCAAAGGGGTTGGTATTGAAGTTCATCACAAAGTCACCGGCAATGACCAGATTGCCAGTAACCTGCCGAATGCCCAGCTGCTGCAGGGCATTGCCCATGACAATGGCTTCTTCCCAGACAAATAAAGGGTCGCTGCCACCTTTAATGACCAGGTCACCGTTGAGCACCCCATTCTCAAGGGTGCCAGTCATGCCGACCAGCGTTTCAAACTGATGGTTGGGGTCCCAGGTTTCCAGCGCGCTCAGGGTCGTTGCAATTTTGGTGAGGGAGGCAGCAGATAGGGGCACGTTGCCCTGATGCTGGGCAATGGTTGCCTGCCCAGTTTGAATCCAAACTCCCTGCCCAGGCACGTACCAGCCCTCTCCAGCGAGTTTCTGGATGTACTGCTGCACCAGTCCTTCTACGACCGGATCGGGGGCCACAAAACCTTTTACCCAGGGCGAATCCCAGTTAGGAACCAGCTTCACCTGGCTCAGCTGGCTGGGTTCAAAGGAGCGAGTACTCAGGCCCAGCAGCACTGTCAAAAATCCTAACGGGGCAAGCAAAGAGAAGAAATACAGTCGCACGATCAGCCTCCTGGTTGTAGGAAGGGGCTTCAGGACCGCAGCAGATCCGAACAGAGGTTTTCCTCGACAAAGATACACTAGATTTACAGATTTGCCAGTTCTTTAATTTGTCATGACCCAGTCTGATCCCAATCGTGTCTTGCGCCGCTTGCCTTTGGTCGTCGGCCTATTGGGCAGTGTGCTGCTGCTGCTAAATCGGGTGCAAACTCCGGCCCTGACCGAATCTCAGGCGAGATCAGATGTGCTGGGCGTGATTTTGAGTGCGCTGCTGGTTCTGACGGGCCTGCTCTGGCAGCGGGTACAGCCGGTTACGCCAGAGGCAGTGGTATTGGTAGGTGAGGAGGGCTTTGAGCTAGACCCAGCGCTGCCGGAGACGGTCAAAACTGAGCTGGCCTGGGCCTCGCACCTGATCTTGACCAACACCGTGACCCGCTCTGTTGTTGCCTACTGGAATGGTCAGGTACTGATGCGGCGCGGGATTTTGGGGCCAGAGTCGGAGGTGCAGCCGGGAGCCATTGTAAAGCGGGTTCTGACGACTGGGCGAGCGGTCTATTTAGTAGCGCTCAAGCTGTATCCGGGCCGGGTTGAGTTTACCTATCTGCCGGAAAATACTCAGGGCGTGATCTGCCAGCCGATGGGGCAGGGCGGGGTGCTGATTCTGGGAGCGAATGCGCCGCGCAGCTACACCAAACAGGATGAGCAGTGGATTGAAGGGATTGCCGACAAGGTTGGCAACACGCTGGATTCTCAGATGTCGGTGGGGACAGTTTGATGTGAAAAAGTCAGAGGGCAGACAGCAGAGGACGGCAACTCCTAAGGGGTGGCTTATCTTGCAAGCTTGCTGCAGCAGTAAGGGTTTAACTGCCTATTAAAAAAGGCGCAGCTGTGAGACTGCGCCTTTTATCGAACCTTTGAGGGGTGATATGAGCTGTGATGAACTTCGTCCCCACCCTACCGCTGTGGCTGGTAGTGAGGGCTGGGGGCGGCAAGGAGGCCTGCCGCCCTGTCTACAGGTAGGACGTTGAGCGTCAGCAGGGTTGCTGTCATTCATTGGATCAGCTTCTTTGGGTGGCGAAACCTGAGCCATTAAGCCTTACTCGTAGTAACGGGTTTCTAGCCAGGAGCGCAGGTCTGCCTCGGAGGAGAACTGCTGCCGCTGCTCGGTCATGGGGTCGTAGACGTGCCAGATTAGGTGGCCGTTGCGCTGCCGGGTCCAGATCCGGAGGTCGTTGCCGCTGGTAAGGAAGTTGACAGCGGCTTGTCCGGCTTCTTTTAGGGCGGCTGCTAAGCCTGTCTGCCTGGTTTTGGCCTGACGAGTTTCAGGGACTAGGGCCTCAAGGGCTGAGCGTCGATTGTTCGAGTATTGTGTGTAGCCGTTCATGAGATGGCTCCAGAAGAAATTGCGTGTGTGTTTGTAGCTTTTTGCTACATTTCCACTCTACTCAGCCCCAGCAGGGGTGCCAAAGCATAGAGTGAATCGTTGGTATGCAAAAAATCGATACGTTTCCTGAAAGCCAATGGGGTAGTTTAATAGCTAACTCAGGTATTTCTGGAAGGCGATGAATCTGACTAAGCTCAAGCTTTCCCAACTGCGATCGCTAGTGGCGGTAGCCGATAGCGGCAACTTTAGTGAAGCGGCTCTAGATCTAGAGGTGACTCAGTCTACTGTGAGCCATGCGATCGCAACTCTAGAAGAAGAGCTTGGCGTGGTGCTGCTGCAGCGAGGCCGCCACGGAGCCAAGCTCACTCCCGTCGGTGAGCGTGTTACCGCTCATGCCCGCCAAATGCTGCAGCTATTAGAAGAAATTGCCACTGAAGCAGAGCACGCCAAGGGCCTGCAGGGCGGCACCGTGCGGATTGCCTCTTTTCGCAGTGTGGCGACCCATGTGCTGCCCAGTGCGATCTCGCGGTTGCACAGTCTCTACCCCAACGTCACCATCTCTATTCTGGAGATGGATGAGGTTCACGAGCTGCAGCGGGCGCTGCTGCAGGGCCAGGTTGATGTCTGCGTAGCAGAGACTTTCTGCGGGGAGGAATTTGAGTCAATTCATATCTTCGATGATGAGTATGTCGCCCTGCTGCCCCCCTCAAAACTTCGCAGCGCCCAACTCACCCTGGAAGATCTGCAGCGCTACCCCCTGATCACCTCATCCCACAACAGCTGCGGCTCCCGCATTCATCTGCAGCTACAGCAGCTCGACGGCTCTTTAGAGGCGGCCTATCGCATTCGTCACGATTCCTCTATGGTGGGCATGGTCCGGCAGGGGCTGGGCATTGCCATACTGCCTCGCCTGGCCGCCGAACCCGTGCCTGAAGATGTCCGGATCTGCGCTCTGCCCTTTGCAATCCACCGACCCATTGGCGCTACCTTTCTCAAAGCGGCCCTCCACACCCCGGCCGTCTACGCCTTTCTAGACGCGCTTCAAGGAACCGGTGCGTTTGGGGTCGCCAAAGCCGTCTAAGATGCTTAGTTGGCAATGCCTGCCTACCGCAGATGTGCGGCAGTGGCTTGGTGGGAGAAACTGGCGAGAAAAACCCCATGCGGACTCTGTATTTTTTGGTGCCCGGAACGGGTGGACGGTTTGCCTGCGGTGGTCTGTTTGCGGAGCTAAAAACCTGTGAGCTGGCCCAGCAGATCTGTCAGGCAGAGGTCGTCACCTATCAGCAGCGCGAACCCGACACGCCCTTTCTAGACGACGTTCTTAAACAGACGAATCCGGAGAAAAGTATTTTTGTAATTAGCTGGGGGTTTCATGTGCCCCGGCTAGCTCGCCGCCTGCAAGGCTATGCAGTCATTTACCATGCCCACAGCGCTGGGTACGGCTTTAAGCTGCCAGCTGCGATTCCCATCATTGCCGTCAGCCGCAACAGCATGGGGTACTGGGGGCAAATGGCCCCGAATTCGCTGATCTACTACCTACCCAACCCCATTTCTGAGAACTTCACTAACCACCATCAGGAACGGGACATTGATGTGCTGGTGCAGGCCCGCAAGTCTTCTGAGTATCTGCTGCAGGCGTTAGTCCCAGCCCTACAGCCGCACTGTAATGTCGTTGTTTTGGATCAGTTTGTAGACGACCTGGCAGCGCTGTTTAACCGCACTAAGGTTTACCTCTACGACTCTGCCGAGTATTGGGCCCAGCAGCGTGTCAGCGAAGGGTTTGGCCTGCCGCCTATGGAGGCAATGGCCTGCGGCTGTCAGGTGTTTTCCAGCGTCAACAGCGCCCTAGCCGACTACCTCGATCCCGGCTTCAACGCCCACAAAATCGCCTGCTACTCGCGGGAATGGGACGTCACCCGCATCCTCGAATGCCTGAAAATGCTCTCCCCGATGGGCCTCTCCGAAGCCGACCTCAAGCCCTACCGCAGAGAAGCTATTCTGCAGCGCTTCGCCGTCATTCTGGCTGAACTCAACCAGTTCTTCGACCAGCAGCCTAGCTATGTGCAGGATATTCCAGGCATTACTCCTTCAAGAATGAGTCGGCTTTTCTTGAAGCGTGTTGGCGTGAAGGTGAGGAAGGTTTTGAAGAAGTGAAGGCAGAAGGCAGAAGGCAGACGCGGGGAAGGGGAGACGCGGAGACGCGGGGAGGGGGAGAGGGGGAAGGAGAGGGGGAAGGAGAGGGCAGGAGCTAGGAGTCAGGAGCCGAGGGAGGCAGAGCCTCCGTCTAGCATTCCCATGCAGAGCATGGGAACGATAATTTTTCTACCTCCCCGCGTCTCCGCGTCCCCGCGTCCCCGCGTCTCCCCATCCACCCTCCCCCTCCCCGTCCTTGGCAAAGTTGCCGGTTACAAGGGACAATAGGGATCATTGTTGTGCCTAATTTTCGGTTGTGAACAACGTCCGTACGGTTTCTGACACGAAGCGAGATTTTTACGCCCACCATACCCGGCCGATCAACTCCATTTACCGGCGGGTGGTGGATGAGCTGCTGGTGGAGATGCACCTGCTCCACGTCAACGTGGACTTTGTGTACGACCCTATTTATGCGTTGGGGGTTGTTACCACCTTTGATCGCTTCATGCAGGGGTATCAGCCTGAGGCCGACCGAGATTCGATTTTTAGAGGGATTTGTCAGGCTATTGGCAGCTCTCCTGAGCAGTACCGTCACGATGCTGGGTGGGTCAAAGACGTGGTGGCAGGCCAGTCTCTAGACCAGTTCAAGGCTCTCTTTGAGGACCTTGGGAGCGCTGCGGGGCAGGAGGGTCTGCGGGGAGTGTTGGCTGCGATCGCAACCCGAGAGTCTTTCAAGTACAACCGTCCCTTTGGCATTGGCCTGTATACCCTGGTTGAAGCCGTCGATCCGGAAGTGCTAAAAGACACCGAGAAGCGCAATGAACTGTTTGTTTACATGGGCGAACAGCTCAAGATCTCGGTCGATAAGCTGCAGAAGGATCTAGACCTCTACCGCAGCAACCTAGAGAAGTTTGCCCAGGCGCAGGCGGTGATGCAGGATATCCTGGCCGCCGATCGCAAGAAGCGAGAAGCGCGGGAAAAAGCCGTTCAGGCGGCTGAGGCGGTTGTTGCCCCCTCTGCTGAAACGAGTAGCCCTGCTACAGACAGCTCTGCTGAATAAGGCCTAGCCCCTGGGTGGGGTTACGGCTTCGAAGCCTGCAGAGCCCTGCTTGAGGAGAGGCTCTGCAGCTTTGTTTTGAGAACCATAGCGATAGCCAATTGGATTAGAACGGGGTACAGGGGGGAAACTTCTGGCCGGGGGCTCTCGCACAGCAATGCCCTAGCCTCAACCCCCTCTAAATCCAATGGCCTAGCACTGTGACGACAGCCGTATAAGTAGATGGCCCTAATTAGTCATTGCGAGCAAAGCGCTAGCGAAGCCATGCCCGAAGGGCTATAGCAATCCTTGTAAAGCGGCTACCACAAGGAGATTGCCGCGCTTCGTTGCTCCGTTGGAGCCGCTAAAGCGAACGCAATGACAGCGACGCTTAATTTAGGTCACGTACTTATCTCCCTTATTTTCCCCATTCCCGCGTCCCCGCGTCCCTCAGAATCACGGCCAAAGGCAGATCTTACTCAGGCTAATCTGCCCTGAAAAACACACCTCCACGTCAGAGCCTGGGTCGCGCGATCGCAACCCATACTCACCCACATAGCGAAACTGGTTGTTCTCAACTACAAACTCGGTGGGCAGCGGCTGGGTGCAGCAGGCACATTCAACGATTGCAGGGTCAGGATCGTCGGCGCTGAGGTGGGGCAGGTTGACGTTCCAAAAACAGCCTGGCTCTGGAGGTTCTGGCAGCAGCTTTTCCAGCACCTTACTGACCAGCCGGGTAGCCACATCCCAATCAATGGGTTGCCCCCGACGGATGTAGTGAGATAGGGCAATCCCAGGTTTGCGTAGCAGGGCGGCTTCTCGCACGGCGGCGACGGTACCAGAAACGTACACGTCTGCCCCTAAATTGCCGCCGGCATTGATGCCTGAGAGCACCCAGTCAGCCTCTGGATACAGGTAGCTGAGGGCAACGCGGGTACAGTCGGCGGGGGTGCCGCCGATGGCGTAGGCATCCTCAGCCCGCTGAACGATAGGAATGGGGCCCCCCCGGTTGATCTGGTGGCTACACCCAGAAAGCGGGGCATCGGGGGCGACAATGCCGCTGGAGCGACCCTTCAAGGCCCGCTGCAGCGCGTAGATGCCGGGAGCATCGATACCGTCATCATTGGTGAGAACAATAGTCATGGGTGAGGTTTAAACCAGAACGGGTTGGCGAATGGAACCGGCTTCTGGAATTCTACGACCGACGGCAGCGGCAATAGGGCGCAGGCTGTGAACCAGGGTGACCATGTCTTCTAGGGAAAGGGCCTGCCGCGCATCGGAAACAGAGGCTTCGGGGACAGGGTGGCACTCGATGATTAGGCCGTCGGCTCCGGCTGCGATCGCAGCTTTGGCCAGGTTCGGCACCAACTCCCGCTTACCGGCGGCGTGGCTAGGATCTACAATCACCGGCAGATGGCTCAACTGCTTAAGGGCCACCACCGCGCCCAAATCCAGCACATTGCGGGTGTAGGTATCGAAGCTGCGAATGCCCCGCTCACAGAGCATGACGTTGGGGTTGCCGTGGCTAACGATGTACTCGGCCGCCATCACAAACTCTTCAATCGTAGCGGCTAGGCCCCGCTTTAGCAGGATGGGTTTGTCGGTTTGACCCAGGGCCCGCAGCAGATCGAAGTTTTGCATATTGCGGCTGCCCACCTGAAGCACGTCCACATGGGCCAGCATCGACTCAATCTGATGAATCGCCATCACCTCAGACACGACCGGTACCTGCCAGGCCTGACGCACCTCATCTAAAATTCGAAGCCCCGCCTCTCCGTGTCCCTGAAATGCGTAGGGGGAGGTGCGGGGCTTGTAAACGCCGCCTCGAAGAGCCTGAACCGGGGCACTGGCGAGGTGGGTGGCGACCTGCTGCATCTGCTCTAGGCTTTCTACAGTACAGGGGCCACCGACAATCAGCAGGTCATCCCCTCCCACTGTGACAGAGGGGCTGATATTTACCAGAGTCTGGTGCTCCGTGTGGGCTTTGAGGGTAAGGTTGGCATCTTTCATGGTGAGTCCTGGGTAAGGTGAACTGGGCTGGAACTGGGAACTGCAAAACTGGCATTAAAAAACCCGGAGGGGTTAGCTCCGGGTCAGGTGGTTGGCATAGGAAGTCCTATCCTCCGGTTCCTGACCCGGTGGTAAAGAAAAATCCAAAATACCAATACTTAGCAGCGGTCATCGTTAAAGCAGATTGAGGAATTAAGGTAAAAACAAAACCGCAGAGGTTGCTCTCTGCGGTTCACCGGAGGTCTTCAGCAAAAACTGAATTCACCGCCGGTGAACCTCCATAAACCAAAAATAAAACTGTTGAGCTGCGGAAATCATTTCAAAAACTTTCATACCTGACTAGAACTGTAGCAAGCGGAACTAAAAGCGTCAACTGGATGGAGGGGTAGGGGGTGGAGCAACGAAACTCCCACCCATCCACTCTCTCCCTCAAAACCGAAATTCTACGGAACCGCAGAGATCATGGATCTCCCGGAGTACAAAGCGGCTACGTACCCTCTAGGATGGGGGCACGCTGGCTAGATAAAGCTTTCATAAAGCACCATCGTAAAGCCCATGACCTGTCAACGCGAAGGAGGGCGCTATGTTCTGGGAACTCTGCATTCAATACGCCAATGGCAGTGAGCAGGTGCTGAAGGTCTTTAAAGACCTGGAGGCAGCTCTAAACTGCGTTGACCGCATTTATGCTGAAGGCTACCCCATGCACGTTGCCTACATGGTGCGTCCGGCCTGCAGTGCATAAGCCAAAAGCTTAGGGGCGTAGCTAGGCCACGCCCCAGACCCAAAATCGAAAAGACCTTAAACGGTAGTAATGTCTTTTTCCTTCGTTGCCAGAGCCTCATCAACCTTGGCAATGTACTTGTCGGTCAGCTTTTGAATGGTGTCTTGAAGATCGCGAGACTCATCTTCAGACATGTCTCCGCTCTTCTCTTGCTTTTTGGCAAAGTCCATACCATCCCGACGGATATTGCGAATAGAGACCCGGCCTTCCTCAGCATACTTATGGGCTATTTTGACGAACTCCTGACGGCGTTCGCTGGTTAGCGGGGGGATGTTGAGCCGAATCACCTGCCCGTCGTTGTTGGGGGTGAGCCCAACATCGGAGAGGGAAATAGCTTTTTCGATCGGGGATAGGGTGCTGCGGTCATAGGGCTGAATTAGCAGCGTGCTGGCCTCAGGCGCACTGATATTGGCCAGTTGCTTGAGTGGAGTGGGCGTACCGTAGTACTCCACCGTGATTTTGTCGAGCAGAGAAGCATTTGCCCGACCCGTGCGGATGGTGTTGAAGGACCGATGGGTCGATTCAACCGCTTTTTCCATGGCGTCTTCAATATCGCCAACGTCAGCTAACTTCACAGGATTCTCCCACTATTGTGCCAATAGGTTCTCCCATCACGGCGCGATGGATATTGCCGCGCACGGACAGGTCAAACACCACAATCGGAATGCTGTTATCTTTGCACAAAGCGATTGCGGTGCTATCCATTACCTTAAGATCCTGAGTCAACACATGACTATAGGTGAGCGACTGATAGCGGCGAGCTTGGGGGTTGATTTTGGGGTCTGAGTCGTAGACGCCGTCTACTTTGGTGGCCTTGAAAACAACGTCAGCATTGATTTCGGCGGCTCTTAGGGCGGCGGTGGTGTCGGTGGTGAAAAAGGGATTGCCCGATCCGGCCCCAAAAATAACCACCCGGTTTTTCTCCAGGTGGCGAATGGCGCGGCGGCGGATATAGGGCTCGGCAACTTCCTGCATGGAGATCGCAGTTTGAACCCGAGTAGGTACCCCGATGCGTTCGAGGGCATCTTGCAGGGTCATGGCATTCATGACCGTGGCAATCATGCCGATGTAGTCGGCGGTAGCCCGGTCCATGCCGGCAGCAGAGCCCTTAATGCCCCGGAAAATATTGCCGCCCCCCACCACAATGGCGAGCTGGATGCCGGTATTGATCACCTCAGCAATTTCTTCGGCAATCGTTTGAACAATGTTGGGATCAATGCCGTAAGCCAGATCCCCCATAAGGGCCTCCCCGCTAAGTTTGAGTAAGACCCGACGATAGGCTGTGCCCATGTGATCACACTTTAGAGGTATTTATAATGGTTCCCCACCAATATACCTACTTAATCCCCGTTCAATTCAAGTAGGGGGAACGGGCCCCCTAAGCTTCACGGGGGCATTAAAGTAGTTTGATAGGGGTTTTAGAGTCGCCGCCCAGGGGCGCTGTCAATAGAAAGGATTAAAGTCCGGTTTATGCCCACCTCACTGCTTCAAGTTGGCCTGGTTGTTGGCTGGTTAGCCATTATTGGCGGAGTAGCGGAGGGGCTGCGTCGAACCAGCGCGGTTGGCCCGGAGATTACCCGTAAGGTCGTTCACATTGGAGCAGGCCACGTTATTTTGCTGGCCTGGTGGCTGCAAACCCCTGCCTGGATGGGAATTGCGGCATCGGTGGCGGCAAGTGCGATCGCACTGCTCTCCTACCGTATGCCCCTCTTGCCGGGTATTAATGGCGTTGGCCGAGACAGCCTGGGCACCTTTTTCTACGCTTTGAGCATTGGTCTGTTAACGGCAGCGTTTTGGCCCCAGGGATTGTTCCAATATGCGGCCTTAGGCATTCTCGTGATGACCTGGGGCGACGGCTTAGCAGCGCTGATTGGGCAACACTTTGGCCGTCACCCCTACAAGCTGTGGGACGTTCAGAAGAGCTGGGAGGGGTCTGCAGCGATGTTTGTAGCCAGCCTAATTGTCTGCCTCTGCATCTTGGGAGGCGTCTATGGCGGGTCTGGGGCAGTTGGCCTGATCAGTCTCGTGGTTGCTCTGATCGCTACCGGGCTAGAAGCTTTTTCTAAGTTCGGCATAGATAACCTGACGGTTCCCGTAGGCAGCGCTGCACTGGCTTACGGGCTGATCAGCTTAATGCTATAGACGGTATCAGTCAGACCCTCTGCTTTTTGCCTTCTGCCGTTTGCCTGCTGCCTTGAGCATGGATTTAAAGGTGGTCTTACTGCCTTTGGATCTGGCTTTGGCAGGTTTGGGTAGGTCGGTTGTCGCCGTGGCATGCTCAAGTGCTTGCGACGTAGAGGGTTCAGTAACCTCAGGCTGCGCTTCGACTGCCGCTGCCGAGGGCTCTTCCACTGTCGGGGTCTCTGCTGCTGCCGGTTCTGAGAATTTTTCTGCTTTTGGGGGATTTTCGACTTCCGAGTCGCTATCGACGTCGACTGATGGTTCGTCTTTGGGGGCTTCTGGGGTTAGCAGAATGAGCCGCAGGCGGTGACGGGTTTCGGGGTCAAGATAGGTGCCTTGAAGAGATTGCCACTGCTGCCAGGCCTCATAGCGGGTATCTGCCAGGCGGGAAAAGAGAGAGGGAATCTGGTTGCGGGCTTCGGGAATTGACTCTTCTAGAAAATCAGCCAAAATCATGCTGTCCTGGAGCTGGCCCAGGGTTTCCTGCATGGCTTCTAGATTGTCCAGTTCCGCTGTGAGGGCATCGCCATAGAGGTCTTCAATCAGCTTGAGCTGATAGCGGACGCGCTTGATCTGCTTACGCAGGCCGTGCAGCGGCTCACTGTTTTGATCAATTAGCTCATCAACAGCAGCAGGATCGAGCTGGGTGTTTACCTCCAGCGTTTCAGTAGTGCCAATCAGCCAGCCGGGGTGCAGCCAGAGCCGACTAACCAAGGGCAGCACCAGATCGGGCATAGCCGTCGTGGCAGGGAGGGCTGCGATCGCATTTAAATCTGGCTGCTTTAGCCAACCCTTCATGCCCTTTTTGAGCTGGCGGTATTTCTCCCCCTCCAGCAGCTGCTTAACCTGCTTGAAAACTCGGAGACGCCGCTTGGCCAGCGCCGCAAAGGCAGTTTTTAGAGCAGCCTGTTCATCTGAGGGCAGCTCTGGCAGGAAACGCTGCTGCAGGGTTTCCTCAATCACGTCTAGATCCCGCAGTTCCCCCAGCTTGCGAGCAACATCTGCCACACAGGGTTCTTTAGCGGCTTTAGGAATGTTGATGCCAGGCTGAAAGACCTGCAGGGCTGTACGCAAACGTCGCATACCCACCCGCATCTGGTGCAGTTCCTCAGGGTTGGTGTCGGCCAATACGGCGGCTTCGCGGCGGGTAGCCTGCTTTAAGTACTTTGCGATCGCGGCTTGGGCTAAGCTACCCAAGGTTTGATAACTAGCTTTAGTCATGGCATCTACCTCCGTTTAAGCACGACAATTTCTCCCCCGAGCACTGAAGGAGGAGAATCCTAAGATTTGGTTTCTGGTTCATTTGGGAGAGTGCACTTCTCCTTAAGTTAACCCAATCTTAACTAATAGCACTGCCTTTCTGCAGCCAGAAAACATAGGACCCTGCTAAAAGATTTGCAAACTGCAGCTTAAATAGGCAGACTTGCTGCCAGCAAGCGAGTAGATCAATTCAGCTCAGTCTCAAAGGCTAAAAGCAAACGCTACGCTTTCACTGCTTTCATGCCCACTCAAAGATCAGGAGTAGACCTAAGAGCCTACTCCTGATAAAAACGGACCCTGTAAGCAGAAGCTTTGCCTATAACGCTTCCCAATTCCAGCAGTTAAAGGACGTCTGCAGTAGAACTCCTTCAAACTGATGAACTACCTGTTTCTCGGTAATTCTCCTCCCTCACCAAAGGGGGCAAAAAGGAATCATGGACCTATATCTCGGTCGGCTGGAAGCCACTATAGAACAGTACTTAAAAGCTATTGGCCCGTCTTGAATCCCATTTGAGACACTGCGCTGCGGGTAAAGGTGATCCGATCCTCGAAGTCGAGCTGCTTGATCATGTCAACAAACTCGCTGGTATTTTCGGGCAGCTGGTAGTCATCGGGAAGATTGATTACAGAGCCTTCTTCCATGCACTGGGCCAGCAGCAGCCAGAATTCCAGCTTCACGCTGGAGCTAAGAGCACCGTAGCCTTGGCTAACAGGCGTGTCTGCACCAGTAGCAACGTCACGCTGGGCCTGAAGTTGCTCCTCCTTAGGGAGAACTTTTACCTGGTCGACCAGAGCTTGACCTAGAGACTCCACATCAGGGCCAGGAGCCGGATTTAGCTGGTCTTTAATGTCTAGATAGCCAAACCAAAGTAGAGCTAGCTGGGTATCAGCGTCAAACTGCTGAAACTTCTCTAGAGGTTGATTGATTGCCGGGTTATCGGTAGTGTAAGTCATAGATAAAGAATTCCTAAATTCATCAGGTGCTCATGGGTTTCATGAGTCACCGCTTCAAATCACTTAACAGAGTCTAAGGAACCTTCTCATCTAGCCAAACTGTCAAATGAAAGACTTTTTTAGGCAGCTCTAGGGGCGCTAATTCTACCTATTGAGAGTGTTGAGTAAGCCCTCTTGTCCCATGCTGAACTCGACACTCTGTTTAAGGGGATAATTAAAAAAATAGGAGAGCTTGACTGCTGCAGCGAGCTCAAGCATAATCCTTGCTTTCAGTCTTAGCCGCTGTTAATCAGAATTTTCGAGCAATCGAGTAGCCTCATCCGCAGAGATAGGCCGGTAAAAGAAGAATCCTTGAGCTGTTTCGCACTGGATTGACTTTAGGAAATCCAGCTGCTGGACTGTTTCAACACCCTCTGCCACAATACTCAGGCCCAGGCTTTTGCCCAGCGCCACAATAGTTGAAATAATATGAGAAACCTTTTGGTTATGCGTGAGATCTTGAATAAAAGACTTGTCAATTTTGAGATGATTGAGGGGCAAAAACTGCAGCCGACTCAGGGAAGAATGCCCAGTACCAAAGTCATCAATAGACAGCTGAACGCCCATCTCTTCTAATTTCTGAAATACCTCACCCGTAAACTGAATATCATTAATGGCCGTTGTTTCAGTTACCTCCAGCTCTAGAAAGTGAGCGTCTAGCTGAGTTTCGCACAGAATATCTGCAATGATTTTTACCAGGTTAGGCTGTCGGAACTGTTTAGGGGAAAGGTTTACAGACACCCGAATGGGTCTTAGCCCCGCCTTTTGCCAGTGCTTGTTCTGAGCGCAGGCCTGCCTCAAAACCCATTCCCCAATGGGAATGATGAGCCCGTTATCTTCAGCAATAGGAATAAACTTATTGGGGCCCACCAAGCCCATTTCGGGATGCTGCCAGCGAATCAAAGCCTCCATCCCATCAATTTCTCCGCTGCTGATATTGACACGGGGTTGATAAACCACCCGCAGTTCATTGCGGCCAAGAGCGTGGCGCAGGTCCTTCTCTAAAATCAATATCTCCGGTGACCTAGAGTCCATAGAGGGGTGATAAACCTGATAGCCATTTCGACCTAGCTCCTTAACCCGGTAGAGTGCGATATCCGCTCTCTTAATCAGGGTTTCAGCATCCGCTGCACCATCCTTTAGTGAAGCAATACCAATACTGCCAGTGACATACAGCTCATGGGAGTCAATGGTAAAAACATTGTCTAGATTGGCAATGATCCTCTCTGCAATTTGATTGACATCCTGAAGGGTTTTAACGCCAGGCAGCAGAATGATGAACTCATCCCCTCCCCATCTTGCCACCACATCTCCCGCCCGAACCGAGACTTCTAGCCGCTGGGCAACCAGCTGTAAAAGCTGATCGCCGATAGTGTGTCCCAGAGTGTCGTTAATGGTTTTGAAGCGGTCTAGATCCAGGAACATCACGGCCAGGTCTTCCTGGGTTCGGCTAGCATTTTTTAGGCATAGGTCAAGCTGCTCATCAAAGAGCATGCGATTGGGTAGCCCTGTCAAAACATCGTGTAGCGCGCGATGACGAATGCTGTCTTCGATCTGCTGCCGATGAATCGCGCCCCCGATGTTGGCAGCAATCGTAGACAAAGTTGCGGTCTCATGGGATGACCAAAGGCGCGGCTGACAGCTAACAACGCCCAGAAACCCCCAAAAAGACCCTGCTGGAATGAGCGGCACTAGTAGGACAGACTGCCAGCCATTGGCCTGGAGAAAAAGCTTTTCTGCAAGCGGCAAACTGTTCACAGTTCCTGCAACTACCTGGCCAGTCGTCAGCTGCTGGAACCAGCGACTAAGACCCAGGTCGGTGTAGGTTTGGCCTTGCCAGACGGACTGGCTGGAGAGGTTTGGTGCTTGGCTAGCCCAATCAAACTGAATATTAACGGCAGGGCTTTCTGATTTGACCTCTATAGGGTGGCTACAAATCAGCATCCGATCAGCTTCAATGGCTTCTCCAACAATGGAAAGCGCCGATAGTATGGCTGCTTGAAAATCAAGATTGGTCAAAAGACGATTTGCGGCTTGGGAAACTGCTTTCAAAAGGCGATCTCGTTTGAGCAATTCTGTTTCAGCTATTTTGCGGTCTGTGATGTCCTGAACAGAGCCTTCAAAGCCAATGCACTGGTGGCTTTCGTCATAAATTGCTCGGGCATTTTCTGAAATCCAGATTATGCTGCCATCTTTGCGGTAAACTTGGGATTCAAAATCAAGGATAGTGCCTGCTAATCTAACGGTTTCCACAAATTCATCGCGACGAGCAGCTTCCACATATAGGTTGTCGCTAATATTTCCAATCTGGCTGATCAGTTCCTCAGCAGAGCCGTAGCCATAGATTTGAGCAAGCTTGGGATTTGCTGTGAGATAGGTTCCTTCCAGGGTGGTTTGAAATAAGCCTTCAACGGCGTTCAAAAAAATGCTTCGGTACTTTTTCTCTGCCTGAAATCGAGCTAGCTCAGCCTGCTTTTTCTCAGTAATATCAAACAGAAAAATCCGGATCAGGTCATTTTCTTTAATGTAGTGAATGGACTCTTCATAAACCGCTGCGTTGTATTCAACTTCTCGGGTGTGAGACTTCTCCGGCAGATTAGAAATGAGCTGAGTAACCCCTCCCAAAACAGGATGATCTGTATTTCTTTCGCGAATGTCTGGAAAGAGACTGTTTGCCTTGGGATTAAGATAGGTAATAGTGCCTTCTATACTGACTTCAATAATTGGATTGGGAATTAGCTCCGGGAAAGTAGCTAGGTGCAGGAGAGCTAAATCTGAAAATTCTCTGCGTTCTGCCTGTGAAACGATTACAGTTTCTAGCTCCCTGGACCCTTCTGAAAGTTCTCCGGCTAGGGTCGCTTTAAGCTGCTTTGGATCTTTCAGCCCAACAGGTCCGTAGAAGTTGTAGTAAGTTGCTCTAATCGCGCCCCCTAAGGCGACTTCATCTCCATGCTTGAGAACATAAGAGCCATGTTTTTTGCCATTAATATAGACGCCGTTTGTGCTCTTTTTACCAGACAAGCTGCCGTCTACAATTTGGAACAGGTGCTGGTCACTATCGGGCACCGTTACTCTCAGTAGGATAGCGTGTTGTCGGGAGACTGATGATGAGTTAATGACAATTGAATTGCTGGGGTCGCGGCCTATCGAATAAGTTGCATTATCTAAAACGATCAGCTCATCTTTTTCATCGCAGGCAAATTCGAGCAGATGATAAATCTGGTTCGTAGAGCTGAGTGCTGGCATTGTTCTAGGGGGTTAGATGGCCTTGGGCTGCCCAGGGGGTAGGCTACCCCTGATAACGCAACCTGTAATATCAGCTTTCCCCGTAGGAACTACAAAAAAACGCTGTTTCTTTAAATAGCGCGATTTGGCGATAGAGTTCTCTGCGTCCCGGTATCCCTGAGTCCTGCCCTGCTAGTGTCTCAGCACTTCTTCACTAGGTCTTTCGACGGCGAATTTGATTGACTAACTTCTCTAGCTCCACCCATACAAACAAGAGAGTGCTGAATCCAAAGCAGATTAAAAGTTCTACGGGACTTAATAGATGGGTGCCGAAGAAGTTACGGAGGGGTTCGAGGTAGACCAGAAGGAGCTGAAGAATGGTAGTTAGGATGACGGAGATCAGGACAAAGGGGTTGGAAAAGAGCGGGGTTTGAATTGCTAGCTGACTGTGGGATCGAGCTGCGATCGCATGTCCCATCTGCGCCAGGCAAAGCGTTGTAAAAACCATTGTTTTCCAGCGCTCCGGATCACCGGGATGGCTCTGAGCATGGTAATAGGCCCAATACATTAGGGTCACGGAAATAACGGCAAACACCAGACCAATGCGAATCATATAGGCCCCCAGCCCACGGGCAAAAATACTCTCCTGGGGGTCGTGGGGTGGGCGCTTCATCACCATTGGCTCAGCCGGTTCAACCGCTAGGGCCAGGGCAGGAAACCCGTCGGTGACCAGGTTCATCCAGAGGATCTGCAGGGGCGTGAGCGGCACATCCAGAATCGGCAGCAGCAGGGGCGCGGCGGCAATGGTTAACACCTCACCGATATTGGAGCCGAGGATGTATTTCACAAAGCGGCGAATGTTGGTGTAGACCACCCGGCCCTCTTCGGCGGCGGCAACGATGGTGGCAAAGTTGTCATCGAGGAGCACCATGTCACTGGCTTCTTTACTAACGTCGGTGCCGGTAATGCCCATTGCAATGCCGATGTCGGCCTGCTTCAGGGCAGGGGCATCGTTGACTCCGTCGC
>JACVRP010000544.1 GCA_014534385.1 Cyanobacteria bacterium Co-bin13 | reverse complement strand
GGGCTACCTGGATCAGCGAGCCAGGCTGAACCACGCCAGCCCCCAAAACAAGCAGGCTCTGGAACGGCTGAATTTGCCCGAGGGTAAATGGGTGCTGTGCCAGGTTGGGGGCGGGCAAGATGGCGCGGATCTGGCCCTGGCCTTTGCCCAGGCCCGATTCCCGACAGATACCTTTGGCATTGTATTAACCGGGCCATTCATGCCCCTGGCGATGCAGCAGCGGCTCTCACTCTATGCCGCTCAAAACCCCCAGCTGCGGGTGCTGGAGTACGTCGAGGAGCCCACCCTGCTGCTGGAGCGGGCCGACCGGGTGGTGGCCATGGGCGGCTACAACACAGCCTGCGAAATTCTCTCTTTTCAAAAACCGGCTCTGCTAGTGCCACGGGTGCGGCCTCGCCTGGAGCAGTGGATTCGAGCGGAGCGATTGCAGCAGATGGGGCTGGTCGAGGCACTACATCCCACGGACCTAAGCCCTCAGGCAATCACTGATTGGCTGCAGCGACCCGCCCCGCTGCCCCAGGACAACCCCAGGGTTGACCTAAACGGGCTGAATAACCTGCTGTTGGAGCTGGAGCAGGTGCTGGACGTGCCCGCCTAAGCGCTGCCCCATTGCGCCCCGACGATTGTCCTGAGAATTACCGAACGATGGCTAAGCAGATGAGCATCCCCGTGAATGACTTGAAATGGTCAAACACCGGCCCTAAGGGGCCATCGCAGCGAGTGGGCTACGTGCTAAAGCGCTACCCCCGCTATTCTGAAACTTTTGTAGTCAATGAAATTTTGGCTCACGAGGCAGCCGGGCTGGAAATCGATATCTTCGCCCTACGCCCCCCCTCAGATACCCACTTCCAGGACAAGATCGCCCAGGTCCGTGCCCCCGTCACCTACCTGAAAAAGCCCACCCAGGGACGAGTCACCCCCTCCCTCACTAGCGACGCCCCAACGGCAGCCAGCTACCTCTGGGCAGAACTGCAGGAGGCGGCTCTGGCGCTGCCCGAGTTTTGGCCCAAGCTGACCGCCGCCGCCGGAGAGCGCGCCAGCACCGTCTATCAGGCAGCCTGGCTGGCTCAGGAAGTGCAGCGCCGGGGGATTACCCATCTGCACGCCCACTTTGGCACGGTCGCCACCAGCGTGGCCCGACTAGCGGCTCACTTCACGGGCGTTCCCTACAGCTTTACCGCCCATGCCAAAGATATTTTTCACACTAGCGTTGAGCCAGCGGATCTGCAGCGCAAACTGGAGCAGGCAGCGGCCGTGATTACCGTAAGTGACTACAACGTTGAGTACCTGCGGCAGCACTATGGACCGGCAGCGCAAAAGGTGCAGCGTATCTACAACGGCATGGACCTCGCGGCTCTGCCTTACCAGGTCCCAGCCCACCGTCTGCCTATGATTCTCTCGGTGGGTCGTTGGGTGGAAAAGAAGGGCCTGCCAGACCTGATCGAAGCCTGTGCCCTGCTGCGGCAGTGGGGGTGTGAGTTTCAGTGCCAGCTAGTGGGGACAGGCCCGCTGGAGGACGCGCTGCGATCGCAGATCCAGTTCCACCACCTGCAGGATTGGGTGACGCTGGTCGGGCCTCGGCCCCAGCAGGAGGTCTTTGCCCTGATGCAGCAGGCAGCCGTCTTTGCCGCGCCCTACGTGATCGGCCAAGACGGCAACCGCGACGGTCTGCCCACGGTGCTGCTGGAGGCAATGGCCCTGGGCACGCCCTGCATTGCCACCGACGTCACCGGCATTCCCGAAATCGTTCGAGACGGGCAGACGGGGTTGCAAGTACCCCAGCACCAGCCCGAACAGCTGGCCCAGGCCCTACAGCGGCTGCTGACAGAGGCCTCACTGCGAGTGACCCTAGCCACCCAGGCCCGGCAGCTGATCGAGACTGACTTTGACATTCGGGTAAATGCGGCCCGGCTGCGATCGCACTTCCAGCCCGGTCCCCTGCTAAAAACCCTACAGGAGGTATGAGCTATGCGAATTGCCTATGTTTGCGCCGATCCCGGCATTCCTGTATTTGGCACAAAAGGCTGCTCAATCCACGTGCAGGAGGTGATTCGTGCCCTCAGACAGCAGGGCGCAGAAGTAGAAGTCTTTACCCCGCGCCCCGGCTCAACCCCAATCGCTGACCTGGCTGACCTCAAAGTGCACCGCCTGCCCACCATTCCCAAGCTTGAGCAGACCGTCCGAGAGCAGGTAGCGCTTTCTATCAATCCCGATCTGCAGGTTGAACTGGCGCTAGCAGGCCCCTTTGATCTGGTCTACGAGCGCTATTCCCTCTGGAGCTACAGCGCCATGGAGTATGCCCGGTCCTATGGCATTCCGGCGCTGCTGGAAGTCAACGCTCCCTTGATCGAAGAGCAAAGCCGCTACCGGGGACTGGTGCTGCGGGGAGCTGCCGAACGGGTGGCTAGTCGCGCCTTTCAAGCTGCAACCGGGCTAATCGCGGTCTCCCAGGAAGTAAAGCAGTACCTGGCCCAGTGGGTCGAGGCCGATAAAATCCATGTCATCGCCAACGCCGTTAACCCCCATCGCTTTGCAGCTAGC
>JACVRP010000417.1 GCA_014534385.1 Cyanobacteria bacterium Co-bin13 | reverse complement strand
GTGCCAGAGTCTGAACGCTGGCAGGTCAGCCCCTGTCCGCCTGTGGTCAAGCAGCAGTAGGCAGCCAGCAGCAGCAGGCAGAGCAAGCCAACAATCGGCAGGCTCACAGGTCGGGTTTTAGACTGGGTCATGGTTACCCTTCAGCAATTAGCACCTCCATATTCTCCTGCATACCGTTGAACTCAGTGCTGAGGCTGCGCACTTCGTCAGCCGCCAGGGAACTGCTCAAATCGGCGGTGCGTAATTTGTTCTGGAGCTGCTGCAAAACGCCTGCGGCATCGAGGATTAGGGTCGAAAGGCTGAGAACCTGGGCCTCGCGGGCGTCTTCGCCCTGCTTGGCGAGCTGCAGGTTACGCCGCAGGCTAGCGATTAGGGTATCCCACTGCTGGCGGGCCACGCCACTGCTGCTGCGCCGCTGCCGCTCAGCCTCGACCAGCTGCTTTTCTAGATCGGCAATCGATAGCAGCGAGTCCTGGCCCTGCAGTCGCTGGGCCAGCTGATCAATTTTGGCGGGCAGTTCGCGGCTGCGATCGCAGGCATACTGCACTACGCCCAGCAGCTCTATCTGGTGAGCCTCGGTCAGCAATCGCTGGGCCTCAGCCTGGAGCGCAGTGGCCTGCTGGGTGAGGTTCAAAGCCTGCTGGCGAGTTTTTTGCAGCTCCTGCTCCAGGCGCGGGTTCTCCAGAGCTGGAGGGGAATTAGGCTGACGGGACTTGAGGGCAGCGGCTCCGAGGGTTGCGATCGCAGCGGCAGCCGGCAGCATCACTGCGCTGGGCAAGCGCACCAGACGTACCCCCACAAATAGCGTCAGCCCACCCACCAAAACCGCCAAAGGATAGTGCAGAGGATTGGCCAGCTTCATCGTTAAAACTCCAGCTGCAGATCCGACATCAGGCGCGCGATCGTAGCCGGATCGCCCTTGGAATAGTAGCCGCCATTGAGCTGGGCAATCTGCTTCAGCGCTTCCGGGTTAAATTCACCCTCATTGCCATAGCCCACCGTAAAAAAGGCAATCCGTTCATCGCTGGAGAATCCACTCTGCTGCAGCTCCTGGCCCAGCTGATCCAAAGAAGTGCTCGACTCCGAGTCTTCCCCATCCGTCAGCACCAGCACTGCATTAATGGCATCAGAGCGTCGGTTTTGCCGCAACCAGTCGCGAGCGTAGAGGCTGGCGTCATAGAGACGGGTGCCGCCTTCAACCTGCAGGCCATTGATAAACTGCAGGCCCCGCTGTTGGCCCTCAGGCGTGCTGTCTGCCAAGACTGGAGAGCGAATGCTGGAGTCAAAATCAATTAAGGCTACCTCATCCTTAGGCCCCAGGTTGGTGATATAGGTTTGCAGCGTGCGCTGCACCGCAGGCATCTTGTTGCCCTCCATAGAGCCAGAAGAATCAACCACAATCACCACCAGCGATGGCTTTTTAACCGCCTCTTCCCAGCTGGTTAGCATCGCCTCAACCACTGCCGGCTGGGGTGGGCGGTAGGAGTCGTAGCTAGCCTGGGGGTTGACGCCAAATTCTGGGCTGAACTTAGCCCCTAGAGGCACCCCCGGCACCCCCGGACGCAGCCCCAAATCAGCGGCAATCTGCTGAACTTCCGGAGTTTGTAGGTAGGCCAAAATTGCCTCTGCGGCTTCCTTCTCCTCTGCGCTAACCCAGGGGGCATTGGGCAAAATGCCGCGCATATTAGAGGTAAAGGTAGCCTTGGGATACACCGCTACATACTTGGGCTGGTCCGACTGGCGCTGGCTGTTGGCCTCGATTACAGAAGACTCGTAGACAGAGCCGATGGAGGCCCAAAAAGGACCGTTTTCAACCATAGATCGAGCTAACGACTCTGTAGAGACGCCGTACCGGGTAATTTTGCTTTGGATATTTTGAAGGCCGGACTGGTGACTTTGAATGTCTTGAGGGGTTAGCGCCTCGGGTCGTTTGCCAGAGACAGAAGCATATTGAGCCACCAGAGTTTGCAGCCCTGAGTTGGAGCGCGTGGGTGCAGTGTGGACGTAGTAGATGTTTTGGGCCGGGCTAGTGGCATCAAGGTCCTGGTGGGTTTGGGCTGTGGCCAGCGCCCGGTACAGGTCGTCTACCTGCTGCAGCCCCGGAGCCAGAGTTTCCTCCGTCATAAACACCATTGGGCTATTGGCCAGCAGCGGCGCATCGGCAATTGGGGGAATGTAGTTTTGCCCCGGAAACGCCTGCTCCATTTGGTAAATCAGCTGGCTGTGATAAATCTCACCATCTACCGAAATCAGGGTAGGAAACTCCGGCGCATCCGCTGAAATTGCTCCCGTCTTAAGCTGCTGCGCCAGCGTCATTACCTGGTTGACGACATCCCCACTGCCCGCAGCTTCGCAGGATAGGTAAAAGGCTTCGCCGCTGCTCAGTTTAGGGGTTTGCTGATTAAGCCGCTCAGCCGCCTGCTCGCAAAAATGACCCAGGGCACTGCCAACCAGCAGCTTCACTTCCAGACCCTGGCGGTTGCTGCCGCTACCAAACTCGGTTCCATTACAGCCAGCTAGCAACAGCACCAGTCCTGCTAACACTGCTCGAATCCCGCCGTTTGTATGGGACATATCAGTTATCTATGAAGAGCTCTTAGGATGAGTCCCCTAAAGATACCCATCAAAGATTAACAATTCCGTAAAACTGCAGCGATTGGTTAAAGGCAAAAATTTCTGCAAAAACCCGATAAAAACCCGGAAATTAGCTCAAGAACTATTCCTTTGTAGTTTAAACATCTTCCTAAAGAGGGATGGCATTTCAGTAAAGACTTGAGTTTTCCCCTATAGTGATTTTGTCTACTCCGTATATTTTGTGAGTAAAGCTATTTGGCTACGGGGAACTCTTGGAAACACTCCACTGCTTTTCTTACGCTCATGAATATAATTTTGACAGCTACAGCTATAGGGCTGGTGACTGTAATGGGTGCTGCGGGTTTTGTGCCCGCAGCGATGGCCCAACCCGCCGAAGCTTCCCCTTGTGATGGCGTCAATTTTGTGGAGAGTGGCAGTGGCGAGTGTATTGACTTAACTCGACTAACTGGGACCCGTGAGGCTACGCTAACCGCTCAGTTTTATACTGCTCTGGGACGATTGAGCATTCCTGTTCTGCATAAGGATTGCGATTCTGAAAAAACGCTGGGGTATTACGACCTCTCTAGCAATGAGATGGTTCTGTGCATGAACAATCTCAAGGATGACTATCCCGAGATTGAAGCAACCCTTATTCATGAGTCCTGGCATGTGGTTCAAGACTGCGAGGATGGGCTCGACAATGCCAGCTACCGGCCTATGAGCCTGCGGCACGGAGATTTTGCCAACCTGGATCTCATGGCCTCTAGCCTAGAAAGGGCCGACTTGAGAACCATTGAGAACCACTACAACCCGGAAGATCGGCCCCACGAGATTGAGGCTCGCTACATGGAGCATCACCCCGATCTGGTGCTGCAGGGCTTAAACGCCTGCGCTATTCGGCAGTAGGCTACGGTTCGTCTATACAATTCCACTCACGCAAGCAGCGAGAGGTATAGCTGTCGCCACATAGCTTAGGACAT
>JACVRP010000455.1 GCA_014534385.1 Cyanobacteria bacterium Co-bin13 | reverse complement strand
GGGGTAAGACCAGGCAACATTGTCGGCCTGCTGGTCACTGACCCGCAAGGTGTAGTAGCGGGCGGCTCCTTTCCATTCACAGAAGGTGGATCGGGGGGTGGCGCTGAGATACTCCATGCGAATATCTGCAGGAGGGATATAGTAAACCGGCGGATGGCTGGTTTCTAGCACCCTTTGAGTCTGGTGGGAGTCGGCAATGGTCTGGCCGTTAAAGACAATCTGAATGTGGCGGGGCGAGGGCTCAACCCGGGGCGGACGAGGGTAATCCCAAACAGATTCTTGGCCGGGGCCGGGTTCGATGCGCTGCGAATGCATAGGAAGAAGTATTAACGACGAATAAACGACGAAAAATTGAGACTCTAGAGCTGGGACTGCCAGGCTTGAATTTCCTGCTGGGCTGGCTCATAGGCCGAAGTCTCTGCAGGCACACGGCTGGCGGCTGCGATCGCATCTTCCAATCGACCTTCGGCAGCACGGGCCCGGGCAATTACCAGGATATCCTGGCTCCACTGCTCGACGCGCTCCTCGGCGATGGGGCGCTCCGGATAGCCAGCTGGAATATCTTGCACCAGCCGAATGGCGTTTTCAAAGGTGCTGACCTGATCGGGCACTAGTCGCTCCTGCGCCTGCTTCAACACATCGCGGTTGATCTTTTGCTGCTGCCAACGGGCAACTCGCGCCTGGGCAACCTGGTAGAGTTCGGGGCGATCGTCTGGAACCAGCTGAACTGCCGAGATCGCCTCGTCAAACTGACCCGCAGCGGCTCGCCCATCGGCCAGATCGATAATGACCTGGCTCCAGCGGTTGATGTCTTGCTGCGCCTGCTCGTAAAACGGATCGCCCAGAGGCACCTGCCGCGCCCGCTTGATGGCGTCACTAAACAGGGAGGCCGGCACGGGCTGAATAATGGCGCGGGCTGAGTTTAGAACATCTTCGTTGGTCAGTTGCGATCGCGCATACCCGGCCTGTGCCTGATCCAGCAGCGTCTGGAAATCTTCGGTTCGCTGCTCAGCAGGAACCTGGTTGAGCCAGGTTAGGGCTTCGCCGTACCGTTGCTCAGTCACGGCTACCCGGCCCCGCTCCAGCGCCGACAGTTCTCCCCCAGCGCCCGTTGGGTTGGCTGGGAAAAGCGGCGTTCCGGTCGGTGGGGCTGAGGCTGGCTCCGCCGTTGGGGTCTCATTTCCCGCTTGAACCGCCACCGAAGCCGGATCCGTCGGCGCTGAAGGCCCCAAAAAGACCGAGGCATTGCGAACCAAAACGCCCAGCAGCAGCAGCCCTGCTGCCAGTAGGCTCCAGCGCTGCCAGGCTGGCATCGACTCTTGAGCCCCCGCATCGCCACCAGCAGCCGGCGGTTTAGCCGAGACCCCTTCAGGGGCTGCCGTGGACGGTCGGCTGTCTGTCTGCCGGTTTGAGAGCGCGCCAGGCGCAGCCGTTATGGCACCAGCGGCTGGCGCAACCGCAGTAGCGGGTGCGCTGCCGCCCGGATTGTCAGTCCCTGTGGCCATTGCCTGGTCGCGCTCCGTTAACGGTAGGCGAGTCACGGCATCGGGCGGCACCAGCATTAAAAAGCGCTTCTCCGACGGCACAGCCACCACAGGATTTTGCACCGGCCGAGCGTAGAGTTGGCAGAGCTCGGGCAGCCGCTCCTCCAGATATTGCGCCAGGTGAAACAGCACCAGCCGCCCGTGGTAGCGCAGCCCTTCCAGCATGGCCGCAGTAAACAGGCCGTGGCGCACGGGCAATGCTTCCTGGGAGAACTGGTCTGGCTGACAAGACAACAGCAGCGGTATCCCTAAACTTCTGGCCAGTTCCAGAGTTTGCAGCCCCAACTGCTGGTTGGGCAAGGCAGACTGACTCCGGTTCATGTCCAGCACAACCACCAGGTTGTCTGTAGAAGCCATTTTTAGCTGCTTCAAAACCGACTCTAAAGGCACCGCCGTTTCCTCGATGCGGCTAGGATCCGCGTCGATTAGCAGCAAGAAATCCTGGCCTTCCCAGCTCACGCCATAGCCACTGAAGAAAAACCAGAGCGTGTCTTCGGCCTCGACCTGATTCAAGCAGATATCCTGCAGCACTCGCTCCAACGATTCCCGAGCCGGATAGGCTGCAGAGTCTTGAAAAATTGGGGAAACGTCCGTCAGCAACGCACACTGATCGGTCGGCAAACCGGCTTCCTGGGTCAAGAAGTCTCGCAGCTCAACGGCATCGGACTGAGCGTACATCAAGGGTTGAAGCGACTGATACTGATTGATGCCAATGACAATTGCCCAATGTTTCGCCATATAGCCCCCTGTCACCTCTATGGGTCAATACCTTCAAGCGCGACGTCAAAATTCATTTGCCATCGTATCGCCTACCCACCCAATTGCTTCAGAAAAGGGGGGAACTGTCTCAAAACTCCATTCCTAAAAATCGTTTCTCCTCGTTATACTCCCAGGCTAGCTAAATTTCATGCCTGAGAAAGGTAAAAAATGATTGACGATTTTCCCAGCAGTAGCTAAAGTTTAGGGGCTTTGCGAGAGCCCCTACTCCGCACCCAGTTTTTGACAACCTGTTTTTGGCAATATCTAGGCCCATCTCATCGTCATGGCAACGCAGATTTCTCAGCTAAAAAGTTGGCGTCATCCTATTAAGAATGGCGCTACCCACGGCAGCATTTTGAGGGCTTTTTCAGTTAGGCTGGCCCTGCTTTTGGGCCTGTCAAGCTTAACGTGGGTTGGGCACGCTCTGCTAACGCCCCCAGCCGCTGTTGCCTATACCTCTCGAGTCAGCCTGTTTCTAGTGCGAGAGCAGGACGAAAGCTACGCCAGCTTGGTGCAGCGCGCTCAAATTACGGCTCGCGCCGGGGTGCAGCGCAGCTTTGATGCCGACCTGCTGGTCACTGAGGCAATCGTCGTCGTTGTGGGAGAGAGCCAAGGCATTACGGTACCCATCTTGACGGTAGAGGTGACGCGCAACCAGTGGCGCAGCCTGCCTGACGTAACCTACTGGGCCAGATACTACAATACGGCCAATGCCCTGCTGGGCCTTTAGGCAGCCAAAACAGCCCCGTCCGAACCTTGTCTTCCCTAAAAATTATTTCAAAATTGGGCTAGTTCGCCTAGAATTGAAAGGTTGTGAAATTTTAAGCTCATACCACCATGGCGGTTCCTAAGAAGAAAACCTCCAAGTCCAAGCGCGATAAGCGCCGGGCCACCTGGAAGCGCACAGCAGCTCTGCAAGCTCAAAAAGCCT
>JACVRP010000406.1 GCA_014534385.1 Cyanobacteria bacterium Co-bin13 | reverse complement strand
GGCCAGCAGCCTGCGGGTTAGCTCCGGCAAATCTCGCTCCCCGTTGTAAACAGGCACGATTACCGACACCGTGGGCAGTGAAATAGGGTTAACCGGCAGCTCAGCCAGGATTGAGGAAGTCATGCCAAGGGAGAGGGTAAGGAACTGACCACTGCTGAAGCAAAACGGGAAAAAAATTAGAGTACCCTGGGGTGAGATTTACAGATATCGATAGCCCTACTTCTCACCCATGATGCCAAGGCAGCGGCGAACGCTTCAACTCCTCATCGGTTTAGCTCTGGGCTTGGCCCTGGGGTTGCTGGCTGCTCTGAGTTCTGCCCAGCTGCGCCTGGCTCCTCAGCCCGCCGCCAACGCGGCTCCCTCAGAAGCGGCCATAGTGGCTCCCGTCCCATTGCCGCCGCAGTTTGAAAGCGTGGAGCTGCCCTATAGCAAGGTCTACACCGTGACCATTGCTGACCCTCAAGCCTACCCGCTTAGGGTGGACCTGCCCGAAAACCTGGTGCCTCTGGACCAGATGGCTCAGCGCCTCAATGCCCTAGTTGCCATTAATGCCGGATTTTTTGATCCCAATAATGGCCAAACCACGTCCTACGTTGTCAGCGGCCAGGAGCTGGTGGCCGATCCTCGGCAAAACCCTCGGCTGATGGGCAACCCCGACCTTGCCGCCTACCTCGACCGGATTCTCAATCGCTCTGAGTTTCGCCGCTACGACTGCGAGGGCTCAGCCCGATACGACATTACGCTACACGGCGCGCCAGTCCCCGCTAACTGTACCCTAATCGATGCCGTAGGCGCAGGCCCTCAGCTGCTGCCCCAAAGCACCGCCTACGAAGAAGCCTTTATTGACTATGGAGCCAATGGAGCCATTAGCCGAGATGCTCTGGGCAGCCGCTCTCGCAATGCCCGCTCCGCCATTGGCATTAAACCCGATGGCAGCCTGGTTCTAGTGATGGCAGCTCAGAGGCCGGGGGTTTCGCCCTCGGGCATGAGCTTTGATGAGCTGAGCGCTTTTCTCACCCGCTTAGGTGTCGAAAAAGCCCTCAACCTAGATGGCGGCAGTTCGTCTTCCCTTTTTCAAGCAGGTACAACTCACTACGGTCGGCTAGATCAAAACGGCAACTGGGTGCGCCGCCCGGTCAAGTCTATTCTTTGGGTGGCTCAGCCGTAGCAGCTTAAGGCTGGTCTGGGGATTCCTGAAGCCAGCAGCGGATGCGCTGTAGGGCCACCTCATCGGGGATGAACGTTTCGCTGTAGTTACGCTGCCAGACGGGCAGATCGGGGTGATTGCGGTGCAGGTTAATACGTTTCGCTGCAGCTGCCTTAAAGCCCGCTACAAAGGAAGACAGCAGCCGAGGCTTGCCGGAGGCTGCTGGCGCTTGGAGGGTGTGGCTAGCCAGTTCGCCAGCCTGAGCCGGCAGCAGCACAATTCCTCGAAGGTAGCTAGGCATCACAATCCAACGGTCGAGCTTGATATCTCGATAGTTGCGAGAGGCGTTGACCCATTCGTCGGCAACAATCTGACCCATTGGACTCAGAATGATAGATCCCTTGGTCAGATCACCAAAAAGCGCTTCATTTCCATAGGTCTGGAGTTTGACAACGTAGACGTCAGCTGCCATGAGGGCCTCACTTCCATAGGGTTGAAGCGTGACACCATATGCGTCAGCTCTCGTAGGGTTTACACCTGAAGCTGAACCTGTAGAGGAACGGTAAGTGGGCTGTGGCTGAGTCAAAATCATTTGTTCCTAAAACCAAAGGCACCCTACGGGTGTAGAGTGCCCAGGCGGAGGAAGAGATTCCCACGGTTTTGCAAAAAAGGCTGCCGGGGATATCGGCTGGCAGTTTACCCGGCCCAGCGCCACACTCGAATGGTTTTGTCGGCGCTGGCGCTGGCCATTACCCGGCCATTGGGATGGAAGGCCACGCCCAGCACAGAATTGGTGTGGCCGGTCAGGGTGTGCTTGAGCTGGCCGGTTTGGCTGTCCCAGACTTTGACGGTGCCATCGCTGCTACCGCTAATTAGGGTGCGGTTGTCGGCTGCGATCGCAACCCCATTCACCTCCTGAGTATGGTCGCTCAGCGTGTGAATTAGCGACCCCGAACCCAGGCTCCAGAGTTTAATGGTGCGATCTTTGCTGGCGCTGGCCAGCAGCCGATTGTCAGGGCTAATAGCAACCTGGTTGACCGTGTTCATATGCCCAGACAAAACGCGCACCTGCTGAGCCGGTCCCACTTCCCAAACCCGCACCTTGTTGTCTAGCCCGCCACTGACCAGGGTTCTTTCATCGGAGGTCATCGCCACAGTCTTGACCATCCCAGACGATCCGGTCAGCGTTTTGAGGAGCGACCCCTTATCTAGCTTCCACAGCTTGATCGTCATGTCCTCGCTGCCGCTGGCTAGCAAAAATCCTTTGGCTCCAATGGCAATCGACGTGACATCCCGCAGGTGACCCTTCAAAACGTAAAGTAGAGTTCCCTCAGCCAGGTTCCAGATCTTCACTAGGTCATCGTCGCCGCAGCTGGCCAGTACCTGCCCCCCAGCACTCACCTTGACCTCATTGACCCCCCGAGCATGGCCCTCTAGCGTGTAAAACACCTGCCCCGACTGCAGGTTCCAAATCTTAAGCGTGTCATCCAGGCTGCCGCTGACCAGAGTTGGGGTTTTGGGGTTGAAGGCGACCGCCGTCACCCAGGAGCTATGGCCCGTCAGCTCTCGAACGCACTGCCAGCCAGTTCCCTTGCTGCTCGAAACCGGGCCGCTGCGCCGAGGCCCAGTCACCCCTGAAGACCCGGCAGGCGGTCTGCTAATTCTGGGTTGAGACAGGGGCGGCACAGACATTTTGGGCGGCACTGTCGTCGGCATCGGCGGAATGGATACCTTAGGCTCTTTACCCAACGGCAGGCTGCCGCCCTGGGGCAAATGGCTGCTGGCTGCTCCTTGGGATACCCAACCCGGCACCGCCCCCTCCAAAGACGGTATTCGCCGCAGCTCTGCCATCACCTCGCCAGCGCTCTGAAAACGCTCGCTGACCAGGTCTTTGACCAGGCGGTCCAGCAGCTTACCCAGCTCAGGATGGCAGCTGCGGCCTATCTGCTGCAGCTTTTCTCGCCACATCCAGCGGCCCTCTAGCGGGTTGTACAGGCTTTCAGGTTTACAGCCTGTAATCAGGTGCAGGCAGGTCGCACCGAGGCTGTAGAGGTCACTGGAGGGATAGGCTTGGCCGCTGCGCAGCTGCTCTATCGGCGCAAATCCTTCGGTGCCAATGCGGGTTCCCGGCTCGTAGAGAATAGTTTCAGAGAACTGCTTGGCGACCCCAAAATCAATCAGTACTGGCTTGCCGTCTACCTTGCGGCGAATCACGTTGGTCGGGGTAATGTCGCGGTGAATCACCCCTTGCTCATGGATAAACTGCAGCACCGGCAGCAGGTCGTTCAGCAGGGCACGAATGGTGGTTTCGTTGTAGGGGCCCGTCTTCTGCACTTCCTGGTAAAGGGTACGCCCCTCAACCATTTGCTGCACCAGGTAGAGGTACTGCTCATGCTCAAAATAGGCGAGCATCGTAGGATTTTGGGGTTGTTCGCCCAACTCTTTTTGCGGCAGCGCCTCCTGCTCAAAAAGCTGGAGAGCTTTATTGAACGACTTAGTCCCCTG
>JACVRP010000469.1 GCA_014534385.1 Cyanobacteria bacterium Co-bin13 | reverse complement strand
GGGGGGCTCCCCCCAGAGTTACCCCCCCAGACTCGGTATAACCCCCGCATGCCCGAGGCAGCCCGTGATGCTCTGATGCGGGAGCGCGCAAACCAGGCCGCCATTGAAAGCTACAACCGCTACCACGGGCCAAACGGGAAGTACTACCCCAATGGGAACGCTCCTGGCAGCGGCACAAACGCACCTCCTAGCGCAAACTTCCAGAATCCCCCCCGACAAGCTACTGGGTTAGGGCGAAACTTGCCCAGGCGCGTTAACCCGCTCGCTGGCGGAACCGGAAACACAGTTACAGCGGTCAAAAAGTTACCAGTTCCTAAAGCAAGCATCCCCCCGTTGAGCGGGGGATTTGGAGGGCAATTAGCCGTAGGATTGGCTACCCAGATGTTAAGCGGCCTCGTTGATCGAGCTGGGCAATCTTTCGGCTTAAATGTTCTCGTGCCTGGGATCGTAAAAGTCGCTGGCATCGATTGGATGAACCCACAGGCCAAACAAGAATTTTGCGCTCGCAGTCCTGAAAACATTCACTGCCTCACTTTTCCCCCTGTTCCTGCAGCTCCAGAAGTGGCAGGAGGTTCGGCCACAGTCCAACCTCCTCCCTTTACAGGTGGGCAATCGCCAGGTGTGATCTATGCCGTCGTCATCACTTTCGACAACGGTAGCGGCACCCAAACAGGGGGGCCAGGGCCTATCAGCCAAGCTTTTTGGTATCAAGCATTTTCAAATCTGATTGGAGTTCGCGTTGTTTTTGGAAATGGAGCTGTTTTTGACCCAGGTATCTATTTTGCTAAGTCAGCAACCTTTGACATTTTTCGTGCTGATGGACAGCCTGACACAGGCGGCGATTTGCCTGGCGACACTTTAGTTCCTTCTCAACCATCTGTTAGAAGCGGCCCTGTCGCTAATCCCCCCCTAGCAACCCCAGAGTTTAACCTCCCTTCTAATTTCAAAGCGCCTGACCCTCTTCCCAATCCAACTCCTGCCCCTAAAAAGCAGCCCGACCCTGAGCCCATACCCAACCTACCGCCAGCTCCAACGGGCGAGCCAACGGGAACGCCGCAGATCACCCCCGAAGGCAATCCCACAGGAGAACCCCCTCCAGCAGCAACGACTGATACCACTACTCCCCCTTTACCCAGCCCAGCCAAAACCGTAGGAGCTGCGATCGGGGCTGGGGTTATTCTCGGGACCAAGCCAAAGAGCGCACCAACGACAACAATTGATGACCCCACCAAGCCGGGGAAATTTACCTCTTCCAGTGCCCCCCCCTCTCGCCCCCCAAACAATCCTCCAGTAGACAACCCTTGCAAGTGCAACTCGCCAGTATTGGAGAAGCTTGACGAGCTAGGCAACGCCTTGGGTGCTGGTGCTGCTGGTGCTGGCCTGGGCTTGCTCGATCTTTTGCAACAAATAGCCAATGCCATTGGTGTGTCTGGGTTTCCGGCCTCTGTTCCCGGCAATTTAGCCAATCCTGCAAGCGAGACAAAAGCGCTTAATTCGTTGGCAGAAATGGGCATCTGGCAGACCGAACAGCTTGACGGGTTAATCGGTCAGTTTCCCAATTCAACCAAAATTGAGACGCCAGACGGAGAAGTTGACCTCGACCTTCCCAATGTCAGCGAGTCGCTATCAGAAATCATCGGTATGTTGGTGGGGCTTACTGTCAGCAACTCCCAAATTTTGCACACCAGCTCGAAGGCACTTCACCAGGCAGGCAGCGCTACGCAGCAAGCTCACCTGGCTCAGCTCTTTGCTAGGGGCAACGCCGAATTTTTGGGCTATGAGTCGAAACCGAGCGAGGTAAACATGCCGCTGGCTTACACCCCAGGGGCTAACCCTTTCCAGGGCTTCTTAAACGAGGGCATAGCCAAAATCAAGGGTTTTGAGAACTCCGATAAACAGGATCTCAAATCGATTCTGTCGGAGCTGCTGCAGGCCGCTGCCATCATCAGGGCTGTCTATTGGCGCAAGCTCGACCCAGGCCGCGACTTTAAAGAGCAGATGCAGGAGCGGATGCGCGAGCAGGCCGGTTTCCTCGACCAGGAGGCAGGCCGCAAAATCGACTCTACCGACTGGGAAGAATACCTCAGGCAGGTTGAGGCAGGGTTCCAGGCTCGCACTGGCGACACCACCCCCTATGGCAGAGACGCCACCGAGCGCCCCCGAATCCGCGACCTGTCTAAGCCCACTGACGGCTCAGAGGCCCCCTAATGCCCCTATCGCTCAACCCAGCCAGCCTCTTCTCTCGCACCGTCCGCAATCGGATCGGAGCCAGGACGCTGGGCAGCAACCCCATGCAAGCCATCCTGCAGGGCGGTAAGCAGATAGTGAGGCACAACATTGGCGGCAGCTTCAAGGGCTTCCTGGTGGGCCTGGTGTTCTCCAGCATCCCCACCCTCACCTGGTCACTGTCGGGCTTGTGGGAGTTGTTCACGACAGCCACCTTAGAGCTTTACTACTTCGACTGGAACATCCCAGACGACACGCTCGACCAGCAGGCCCAAGCTCAATGGGAGGCCTATGGCGGCATTTTGGGCGGCACCGCTGGCAGTGCGATCGGCTTCTTCGCCTGCGGCGTGGTTCCCGCCAGCAGCATCATGGCCTTCAATGAAGATTTGGGCCGCTACGTGCTGCGGGAGGTGGGAGAAGAAGCGTTCGAGGAAGTGACCGCTCAGTTCTCTTTGGCCTTGAGAATGAGCATTCGCAACCTGGCCAGACAGACCTTTGGCTGGCTCTACAAGGGGGCGCGGCGCTGGCTCAAAGACCCTAGCAACCCTGTTGGAAATATCCTTTTCGGCGGCAGAGCTAATCAAGTGCGGGAGACGTGGGGAGAAGCCAACGCCCCTAGCTGGTCATTCGCTCAAGCCGTCGAGGAACAGGTTGAGCGAATTCCCTCGCGCTTCTGGCAAAACTTCACTGAGGAGCTGATCGATGAGGCAATAGATAGCTGCATTGAGGCTGGCTATGTGCTCACCGGCTCTATCGATACTTACTGGGCTCGCCAGCGTGAAGCGCAGATAATGCTAGAACCAGCCCAGCGAGTAGTCGAAATCACCCCCAACCGCGACAACGAGCGGGAAACCATCGTACTGGCTGGCCCAGAGCCAGAGG
>JACVRP010000438.1 GCA_014534385.1 Cyanobacteria bacterium Co-bin13 | reverse complement strand
GTATAGAGGCGTCGGATCGCCTGCAAACTCAAATACCCCAGTGCGTAGCTGCCAAACCTGCGGCACCGACTGACGAATTTTTCGTAACCAGGGACGGGAGACCCACAGCACCAGCCGCACCTCCAGGCGAGAGAGCAGCGGCTCTAGGTGGGTCAGGGAGGCTAAAAAACGGTTTTGCAGGGCTGGCGAATAGCGAGTGAGCTGATCAATTCCCAGCATTTGAAAGCTGGGCAGGCTCTTGACCAAGCTGGGATGGGTCAGGCCCTGCTGCTTGCACCACAGCACCGCCTGCCGGGCCAGATCGAGATTTTGGCGATCCAGCCAGAGATTGACGACCGCAGGCAACTTGGGGCCGGTGTCCTCAGAGGCGGCGTTGCCTGACTCATTGAGATCGGCTTCTAGCCGAGTTGCCAGCTCATTTTGAAGCGCTGCATCGTCGCAGACCGCAATTAGAAGCTGGCGACGCAGGTTGAGGCTGAGCGCTAACCGAAGCTGCTGGTAGGCTTCCTGATTGAGTCCGAGAATAGTGTGGGAGTTGAGGGGAATCACGGCGGTCACAGACGGCCCCCAAGGTAGAGTGCTTGATTGAGTGGCTGGATCTACTAGCTGGATCTATTGGCTTGAATCTACTAGTGATCTACTTAAATGTTCCGAGGTGAAAAGACCGACTCAGGAACAAACTGTGCCACTTGCCCAGGTGTTTCTTTTAATGTACCCACCCCTACTGAACAGAGCCTGGGGGAACGCTCTAGCCAGTAGCAGCGCTAGACTATAAGTATCTCACAGCTTTTCTCACAGCTTTCCATCAAGCATTTTTAGATGAAAATTCACCTGAGCGTGTGGCGGCAGGCTGCTCCATCTGAAGCGGGGCAGTTTGTCGAATACACTGTGCCCGATGCCAGTCCAGATATGTCTTTTCTGGAACTGCTTGACGTGCTCAACGAGCAGCTGATCCACCGGGGGGAAGCCCCCGTTGAGTTTGACTATGACTGCCGCGAGGGCATCTGCGGCTCCTGCGGCGTGATGATCAATGGCCAGGCCCACGGCCCTCAGCAGCAGACGGCGGCTTGTCAACTCTACCTGCGCCACTTTAAAGACGGTGCCCGGCTGGTTGTTGAACCTTGGCGGGCCAAGTCCTTTCCCGTCATTAAAGATCTGGTCGTCGATCGCTCCGCCTTTGATCGGATCATTATGGCGGGTGGTTACGTGTCGGTGAAGACGGGGGCTGCCCCAGAGGCCAACGCCACGCCCGTACCCAAAAAGCAGGCGGATCTGGCCTTTGACTATGCGGCCTGCATTGCCTGTGGAGCCTGTGTGGCAGCCTGCCCCAATGCGTCAGCGGCGCTCTTCACCGCAGCTAAAGTGGCCCACCTATCGCTGCTGCCCCAGGGGCATCCGGAGCGGCAGCAGCGGGTGCGGGCAATGACCCATCAGATGCAGGCTGAGGGCTTTGGCGACTGCTCTAACCACGGTGAGTGCGAGGCCGTTTGCCCCAAAGGGATTTCGATCGATGCGATCGCACGCATGCGCCGCGAGTACCTCAAAGGCCGGCTGCCCGGCAGTTAGCCCTAGGCTCCAGATCGCCACACCTTTAGGCAACCGTCCCAGCCGCCGCTGACCAAGGTTTTGCTGTCAGGGGCAAAGGCCACAGACCAGACCCAGCCATCGTGCCCTTCCAGCCGAGCAACCGGTTTGCCGCTGTTGATGTGCCACAGCCGGATCGTCTTGTCGCTGCTAGCAGTTGCCAGCAGTTCCCCGTCGGGGCTGAACTTGATGCAGTTGACGGCGGCCCCGTGGGCTTTAAAGGCAGTGATTTGCCGCCCGCTGTTGAGCTTCCAGAAGCGCACCGTGCAGTCGGCCCCGGCACTGGCCATGAGCCAGTTGTTGGGGCTAACTGCCACCGAGAGCACTTCCTCTTCGTGGCCCGAGAGCACCCGGTTGGTCCCTCTGCCCTTAATCCGATGAATGCGAATCGTTTTGTCCTGTCCGGCGCTGACCAGGGTAGAGCCATCGGGGCTAGCCGCAACGGCGCGCACCCAGTGGGAGTGGCCCTTGAGGCAATGAATGAGCCTGCCGCTGGAGAGCTGCCAGATGCAGACCATGTTGTCTTGGCCGCCGCTGAAGAGATACTTGCCGTCGGGGCTGAAGGTGATTGCCCTGACCCAGTCGGTGTGGCCGTCTAAAATTCCCTGGCATTCCCCGGTGCGGGTGTTCCACAGGCGAATGGTCGCGTCGTCGCTGACGCTGGCAACCGTGCGGCTATCGGGGCTAAAGGCCACCGATCGCACCCAGGCTTCGTGGTCGAGAATGACGTGCAGCAGCGCCTTAGCGTGCAAGTCCCAGATCCGGACCGTCTTGTCCCCGCTGCCGCTGGCGATAAAGCGGCCATCGGGGCTAACCGCTACCGATCGCACCCAGCTATCGTGGCCGGGTAGGGTTGCAATGCAGTGCCAGGAGGCGGGCTGCTCAGCAGTCTCGCTCGAGGGCTGCGACTGATGGCCCAGGCTAAACCCGCTGGTGGGCATTGGCCTTTGGGGTAAAGGGGCGGACTGAAAGCCGGCAGTCTCTTGTGAGGAGGGAAAGCAAGATTGCAGCGACATGACTTTGACCAGAAAGTGCGTAAACTGCAGCTATGAACAGGTATCAAAAAATACCTTTAAAGCCTATAAACCCGCAGTTCGTATCCGTTGCTGGTGTTGACTACACCCTAGCACGAATTGATTCCGCAGCTGGAACCGGTCATTTACTAAAATTAAGTCAGTTTTGCTCCTAATTAGTAGTTTTTAGCCTCTACTACTGTCAAGCTCCCTAGGCAATGCTGCCCCGTTTGCGGGCCTCTTTGTAGGAAGTCCCCACATTTTTGAGCCCAGCGCGAATCATCTCCCGCTCTAGCAGGGCAAAAAATCGGGTGCGATCGCCTCCCCGTACGACCGCTTGATTGTGGGCCTCCGCTAGCGCCACTGGATAGCCATAGCCCTTCTGCACCTGGGTCAACGTCAGCTGCAGCGCCTGCTCCAACAGTTCTTTGTCCTCTACCACCCAGGCTGGCATCTCCAACCGGGCCACTTCGGCTCCTACATGGACGTAGCAAAAAAAGATTCGATGCTCGCCATAGAAATCGAGAATGGGGGCAGAACTCTGCCACAGCGGCCCCCTCTGCCCCGGCTCTAAAGCCGTTGCCCAGTAGGTTGCATCTTTCAATGGCGAAAACACCTGACAGGGGGCTCCATCTGTCTGACCGCTACAGTGCGTTGTGCAGTCCGGCTGCTCAAAAGGGCACGCCTCCAGTCGCAAAAAGTTCAGCGCCTCCCCACTGCGAGACGCACTGAGAT
>JACVRP010000437.1 GCA_014534385.1 Cyanobacteria bacterium Co-bin13 | reverse complement strand
TGCGATTAAACTCCAGCACATACTGGCCCTTGGGCGCAGGGCTGACCACTGGGCTGGCCGGTAGCGTCTCGGGCAGGGGCAGCAGTTCGGCAGTCGGGGCAGCAGTTGAGGCAGCAGCCGGAGCAGCATTCTGGGCGGCAGTGGGCGGGCGGGTGGCGGGCGGTTCTGTCTGGGCCAGCACTGCGGGCAGAGGTAACCCAGTGAGCACCGCCAACGTCAGACCCATCAACAGCCCTAATGAACGGCGGCAGACGCGATGAGAAAACCGTCTAGAGCCCACAAGGGCAGATGACCGAGAGGGGGGAGAGGAGTTGGTAGACATGGCATTGCAGAGGATGCAGGCGAAACGGCAGAAGAAAAAGACGGGCTAGCGAGAGCCAGTAGCGGTGCGGAACACAATGTCGGGAGGACTTTTAGGCAAGAGGGCAAACCAAGCCAAGTTTTGGGTGTAGTAGGCCGTGTCGTTGTCCCAAAAGCCGTTGCGGTAGGCGGGTGCCAGCTTTTGCCGGTAAATCTGCAAAGCTAGCAGCGGCGAAACCTGCTGCAGGGCAGGATAGAGCATGGCGTATTGGGCAGTGGCTTCGTAATCCACCAGCGCTTCTCCCGCTAAGCTGATGCGGGCAGGAATGCGCCGATCTTGCCGCCAGCGAGCTTCTAGGTGATCGAGTGAGGTGGATAGATAGGCCCTAGCCCGAGGTTCGGCGAACCAGGCCGAGTCGAGCGCTATCCGCCACCACACCCGGAAGGCGTCGAAGCTGTAGTTGCTCTTCACGGGGCTGTCTGGGGGCAAGGGCCGATAGGTGCCGGAAGCTGGGTCGTAGGCAATCCAATCGGCTGGCAAACCCGCAGGTGAAATGGCGGAGGATGCCTGCAGCATGGCGTAACCACTGTCTACCAGCCTCAGCCAGGGTCGCTGCGGGTCTACCTGGGCAAACAGGCGATAAGCGTAGGGCGAGAAGTAGGAGGGGTTGAGAATCAGGGTATCGGGCTGATTCCAAAACGCCTCTGCTGGGCCGGGCAGGAGCTGGCGACTACCGTCGGGCAACTCCACGGTGGAGTAGGCCCAGATGTCGGCTAGCTTGGCCCGAGCTGCCTCTAAATAGGCGGGACAGTTCCAGCGGCGGGCCGCCAGGATCAGCGCGGTGGCAGCATCGATATCGGCATCGGTGGCAAAGTTAGGATCTAGGGTTTGCCATGCGCCTGTTTCACTGCGGCCCCAGTGCCAGGACCAGAGGGTATCGCTTGGCTCGCCACTGGGGCCCCGGCGAGCTAGGTTGCCTTCGGCCCAGGCGTAGGTGCGCTGGAAGGTATCGGGGTCGTTGATCAAAACCGCTCGCCACATGGCGTAGGCTTGGCCTTCTGAGGTGGAGCGGTCGTTGTCTTCTCGGTCGATCACTCGGCCATCGCCCTGGATAAAGCGGTCCCGATAGGTCTGCCAGCTTTCTCGCAGCAGCGCCTCCTGGGGGCTGCTCTGCAGCAAAGACAGCTCGGTATTAGCTACGGAGCAGGTGGCCACATCAGCCGCAGCCACGGCTGGGGCCAGCGCCGCCAAGCCCAGGCTCAGCGGCAGCCCCAGAGCGACCTGGTAAAGCCGCGTGAGCCATCTACGACGGGCAGAGTATTTCAGGGGGTAAACAGAGCGAACGTGTGGGTAGCGCATCGTTGATTCGGGTTTGGTGGAGTTCATGGCTGGATTGGGATGAAGGGCCTGAATTCCTCAATACCGTTCCCAGGGCGGCTGAAACCCGCGACGGCGCAGTAGGTCAACCTGCAGTTCCTCAATTCGCTGATTGACTGAATCTGTCTGCGGATTGGGCGGCAGGTTTTGCATTTGCTCCAGGGCGGTCAGTCGATAATCTTGGGCGGCATTGAGTTCTGCGATCGCAAGTCGTGCCCCCCAATCTTCCGGTTCCCTGGCCAAGACTGCTTCATACAATCTTCTGGCTTCGCCATAGCGACCCTGCTGAAACCGCACCCCAGCTAGGGCGTTGGTGGCCCCGATCTGATCAGGGTCGAGCGCCAAAATCGTTTCATAGGCTTGGCTGGCCCGCTGTAGGTCACCCTGCTGCTGCGCCAGTTCGCCCTGAAAAAAGTAAACTGTGGGATCTTCGGGCGAGTCGGCCACCAGCGCTGCGACTTCAGCCTCAGCCAGAGCCGGATCGCGCTGGGCTAGCAGCTGAATCTGCCGCCAGCGAATCCCTGCAGCTTTGGGGTCAAGGGCTAGCAGCGCCTCGTACAGGCCGGCCCGCTCTGGCGTTGCGGCTAGAGCTGCCGTTAGCTGCCACACCTCCGGCGGCGGATTATCATCCAGTGAGTTGGCAGCCAGCCACTGATCTAGGCGCTTGCCTGCCTCGGCTTCCGACAAGGCTCCGGTTTTATGGGAGAGGTAGGCCCAGCCCAGCGGCCAGGTCAAGTTTCCAGGGTCGGCCTGCATCACCTGCTCGTAAACGGCGATGGCCCGCTCTGGCTGGCCCTGCAATGTGCGGACGTAGGCCAGTCCCCGCAGGGCATCGCCCAAAATAGCCGAACTCGGATTCGCAGCGACCAACGTCTCGTAGCGTTTGCCGCTGGCTTCCAGATCGCCCATTTGCCGCTCCAGGTCTGCCAGTAGTAGATCAACCGCTAGGTCGCCGCGCCCAAAAGAGGTTTCCCGATAAGCGGCCAGAGATGACTGGGCTGCAGCCAGGTTATTTTGCTCAAGCTGCATCTGAGCCACGCGGAAGATGAGCAGCGGCTCATCCAGGCCGGCTGCGATCGCACCTTCGTAGATTGGCAGCAGCTCCGGCTCTGGCTGCTCTAGGCGAATCAGCGCTAGCGTAATCGCCCGCCGCTCTGAGGGTGCTTCTGGCAGCGGAGTCACCAGTGGGGCAAGCTGGGCGGCCAGATCGGCAGCAGGCAGTTCGCCCAGAATGTAAGCCAGGGTCAGGGTTTGGACCTGTAGGCTAACCGCTGAGGGGTTATCTTGAGCCAGCTGACGTAGCAGAGCCAGGGCCTGGGGTTGGGTCGGCGGCCACTCGCTCAAGACATCGGCCACTTCGCGCTGTAGGCCGAAGCTAGGAGCTGTTGTCTCGCTCAGCACCTGCTGATAAAGCGCAGCGGCCTCTTCAAATAGGGCCGAGTCACCCTGACGCCGACCCAGAGCACTGAGGGCACGGGCCAGAGAGAGGCGAGCACTGGACTGGCCGCGCAAGGGGGCCAGGGTAGCCAGCGCCTGGTTAGTCTGACCATTGCTGCCGTAGGCCACAGCCAGAAACGTACGAATCTGCACCGCTACCGGATCGAGTTGGGCGGCAGGCTTCAGCCGAGGGGTAAGAACGGCTATAGCCGCTTCGCTCTGACCACTTTCCTGCAGGGCCAGGGCAT
>JACVRP010000227.1 GCA_014534385.1 Cyanobacteria bacterium Co-bin13 | reverse complement strand
GGGTGCAGGGGTGGAACCCCTGGCTGAGGGCTTTGCCCCCACACCCCCAGTAATTAGATGTCCGAAGCAATGTGGCGACAGCTATAGTAAAACCCAGGTCCGAATCGGCTAGGCTAATGCGTTGCCAGGCTGCTGGTCTCGTTCCTAAAGACCAGGACTGGGACACGCTTGTAAGCAGGAGTGCCCGATCGCACCTCCAGATGAGCCTTCATCAGCACGTTGGCTTCGGGGTAAAACATTAGGGCTGAGCCGGGCCGCACCTCGCCGCAAATGATTTCGATCTGGTCGAGCTGTCCGGCGTCGCCGCGCACCGAAACCCTCTGGTGTTCAACAAATCCGGCCTGGGCGACATCCTGCGGGTGCATCAGAATGCAGTGGCGATGGGGTATACCCCGATAGCGATCGCTCTCCTTATAGACCACCGTATTGTGCTGGGAGTAGCTGCGCCCAGTCATCAGCGCTAGCACTAAGCCCTGAACGGGTTCGGCCAGGCCAAAGTCTTGGGACTGCGGCAGGGTCAGGGTTGGCAGCGGGGTGACGTGCATTTGAGCTTTGCCGGAGCGGGTGGAGAATTGGGGCTGGGTGAAGATGCGGCCTGCAATGGTGAACTCTTCCTCAGTTTCGTCAATTTGGCCGATCTGCTCGTAACCGGGGATGGTTTGGGCGATCAGCTGACGCACATAGCGGGTATCTTGCAGTTTGCGCCAGTTAACTGGAGTTTCACCATGGAGCCGGTGAGCAAGCTCGGCTAGAAACTCAACCTCTGAAACTAGGTCGGCTTCCTTCAAATGGGTCTTGCCCTCGTCATTGAGCCGCACGAAGTTGTTGCCTGACTCTGTGGTGGTCTTGTGGGGATTTTCAAAGCGGTTGAAGACGGGGACGATGATCGTGTTGTGCCGGGCCAGGCCGTGGAAGTGGCCTAGATTAGGCTTGGTAGACAGGTAGATAACGGTATTGATCTGGCCTAGAGCCCGCTTAGCCTGGGTTAGATCGGGGTTGGCGGCATAGAGGTTGCCGCCTAGACAGAGCAGGGTGTCTACCTGACCACTGTCGGCAGCTTCGATTAGGGCGCGGGCGTCGTAGCCGGGCTCGCGCTTGAGGGATCGGCCTAGGAGTTTTTCTAGCGCCTGGCGAATTTCTTCTTTGAGGTGCGCTGTTACCCCCATTGAGCCAAAGCCCTGTACGTTGGAGTGGCCGCGAATGGGCATGAGCCCCGCGCCGGGTTTGCCGACATTGCCGGTCAACAGGGCGGTATTGGCAATGCTGAAGATAGTATCGACGCTATTGGTCTGCTGGGTAACGCCCATGGCCCAGGCGAAAACTACCCGCTGGGACTGGGCGATCAGGGTAGCGGCGGCTTCAATCTCTTCCTGGGAGAGGCCGCAGGTGTTGACCAGGGCGGTCCAGGGGGTTGCCTGGGCTTGGGCGATCGCATCTTGCCACCCCTCGGCATGGGCCTGAAGAAAGTCCGTTTTGACTAGGTCGCGCTCAATCAAGGACTTTTGGATGCCGACAAACAGGGCTACGTCACTGCCGGGAATCGGCTGCAGGAACAGAGAGGAAATGTCTGTTCCCTGCAGCAGTGAAGTTAGGGGAAAGGCGGGGGAGCCAAACTTGACTAGGCCCACCTCGCGCACCGGGTTAACTACGATGACCTTGCCGCCGCGATCGCGCAGTTTGATCAGCTCATTCATCAGTCGGGGGTGGTTGGCCGGAGCATTTGACCCGACTAGCACGACACAGTCGGCCTGGTGCAGGCCTTCCAGGCTGACCATTGACGTACTGGTGCCAAAGACGGCTTTGAGAGCGACGGTAGAGGGGGCGTGGCAGAGGTCGGAGCAGTCGGCCAGGTTGTTGGAGCCTAGCGATCGCATCATCAGCTGCAGCAGGTAGGCCGCTTCGTTAGAAGAACGGCCTGAGCTGTAGGAGGCCACACGATCAGGGGCGTGGCGAAAAGCCGTTTCGGCCAGGCGGTATATCTCCTGCCAGTCAAGCCGCTCATAGTGAGTCCTGCCGGGGCGCAAAATTACCGGAAAGCTTAGTCGCCCTAGCCGATCGGCTTCTAGGGAGGAGAGCTGCTGCAGCTCCGCCAGGCTGTGCCGCTCAAAGAAGTGGGGCCGCACGGGCGGCTGCAGCTCTGCTGAGATCGCCTCTACGCTTTTCATGCAGCGCTGCAGCGGCTCGCCCAGCTCATTGACAAAGCCGCCCTTTTGACCGCCCGTGCCCCAGGCGCAGGAGAGGCAGGCGCTTTTGTGGGTAAGGGTTTGCCAGAGCTTAGGGCCTTCGGCGGAAAGGGTGTGCTCAGCCCAGTATTGAATGATGGGCAGGCCGCCGCCCATCTTGGGCGGGTCTGAAGCGGGTGGGCCGCCTGATTGGGGCTGTTTGGCGTCGGGGGTAGCTGTCATAGCAAGGCCTCTGAGCGAGTAGATGTTCGCGGTAGATCGAAGCTGTATCCGTACCTTAATTGGCCTGAGTCGGGGGTGTGCAGCCTTCGCATTAAAACTGTGCAAAGACGTGCAGACTTTGCCAGCCTCCGGCAGAGCTATCTGCCTATAGGAGCCAGGAATGCAGCTTTTGAACTTGACTCAATTTTGCAAATTCAGTAGCCTTGGAGGCTGTAGCAGGGTTCTCGCTGCTCGTCCCTTTTTGAAATTTAGTCAGCCTGGCTCAGTGCTGTTAGCTGCTGCATAGCTGCGCCAACAGCCGCCACAGCTTAAAGCTGTTTTGGAAACCGCCGTTAATCGGACCAAAGCCGCTAAAACTACCCACGTCTAGGGCTCTCTACCCAGCAGCACTATGCCTGACTTTCATCTTAACTATGTTCCTACCTTTACCCTCCTCTCCAGCGAAGCCCACGAGACAATGGAGCAGAGGCTTTCTCGGGCGTCACAGCGCATTCCTATTGGAGTGATTATCCCGGCCCTTTTTAGCGATCTTGCCAGTCCTGCAATGGCAAACATCATTCAAGAACTCAGGCAAATGGAGTTTATCCAGCGGGTCTATATCAGCCTGGATCGGGCTAGCCTGGAGGAGTTTCAAAAAGCTCAGTCAATTGTTGCACCGCTAGAGGAAAAAGCTTGCCTGCTCTGGAATGACAACGCTAGAGTGCAAGCCGTAATGGAGAAGATTGACGGCCTAATTCCGCTGGGGCCTCGGGGAAAAGGGCGAGCAGTTTGGACCGCGCTAGGCTACGTTTTGACCAAGGAAGAAGTGGCGGTGCTGGCCTTTCACGATGCCGATATTTTGACCTACAACCGCAGCTTTATGGTGCGGCTGCTCTATGCGGTTGTGCAGCTTCGCTATCAGTTTGCGAAGGGGTTTTATGCCCGCTATGGCGATCGCCTTTACGGTCGTGTTTTGCGCCTATTTTATTTTCCCCTGGTGCGCTCCCTGCGCGAAATTTTGGGCCACATAGATTTTCTGGAGTACATGGCCGACTTTCGCTATCCCCTCTCGGGAGAATTTGCCACGTTTACCAGCCTGGCGCGGGAAATGCAGTTTCCCTCTGACTGGGGGATTGAGGTGGGCATTCTCTCTGAAATTTACCGGCTGGTGCGGGTGCCTCGTATTTGTCAGGTGGAGCTGGTTCATCGCTACGACCACAAGCATCAGCAGGTCGGTGCAAATGCCAGCACTGGGCTTAAAAAGATGGCTGCCGACATTGCCCGCACTTTTTTTGCCCAACTCTCTGCTCAGGGCATTGTGCTGAGCAATGAGTTTTTCCGCAGCCTGAAGCTCACCTACCTTACCAATGCCCGCAACGCGATTGGGGTCTACGAGGCGATTGCCGAAATGCACGATCTCACCCAGTATGACCTGCACGTAGAGATTTCTGCCGTCGAAGCCTTTGCCCAAGCGCTCGATCAGGCCCTCAATGACTTTCACCAATACCCCTTTGGCTCGCCCCTAATTCCAGACTGGCGGCGAGTTGAGGTCGCCATTGACGGCATTATGGACGAACTTACGGACGCGCTAGATAACCCGCTGTAAAGGCGGCAGCCTAACCCCATCAGTAAGGAGGCTCCTTTATAGGGAGGACTCACAGAAATAACCTGCGGCCTTCCCATGCTGGTAGGAGGATCGAGTAAATCTTAGCCGGCTAGCTGGTACTGGCCACCGCGTTTCAGTGCCCGCTGGTAGGCCGGACGAGCGTGGATGCGGTTGAGAAAAGACATGAGCTGCGGACGGCTTGCAGTCAAACCCGCTCGGGCAACAGCGGCCTCAAGGGGAAAACTCATCTGAATATCGGCAGCCGTGAATTCATCCCCGGCAAACCAAAGGCTTTTTTCAAGTTCCGCCTCCAGGTAATTGAGGTGCAGAGTAATCTGAGGTTCGATAAAAGCTCGCTTGACCTGCTGGGTAATGCGCTTGGCAATGGGTCGGGCAATCAGCGGCATAGGCTGCTGCTCAATTCGGTCGAAAATTAACTTCAGCAGCAATGGAGGCATGGCTGAACCTTCGGCATAGTGCAGCCAATAGGTGTAGCGCAACCGCTCGGGCGTATTTGGGGCTGGAGCGAGCCGCCCTTCACCATAGTGCTCGCTCAGGTACTCGATGATGGCACCAGACTCTGCTAAGGTCAGCGCGCCATCTGTAATGACAGGGGACTTGCCCAGGGGATGTACCTGCCGCAGCGACTGGGGAGCTAATAGGGTTTCTGGGTCTCGCTCATAGTATTTGATTTCATAGTCCAGGCCCAGTTCTTCTAGCAGCCAGAGGACTCGCTGGGAGCGGGAATTGTTTAAGTGATGGACAGTGATCATAGACCTCACACCGGTAAATTTACGACGGTTTTTGCACGGGGCGAAACACCCTATCCATTGAAGTTCGGGGGAGCCGTGTTGCAGAATGTTTCAAAATGCTCCAGGCTAGCAGAGAAACGAATTTGAACTCAGTAAACCCTGGAAGCTTCAGAGACCATGCCGATTTGCAGAGCTATTCAGCGGGCCCATCCCTTATGTTCGTAAATTACATCACACTCATGCTAATTAACATGGTTGCCGGGCTGGTAATGCTGGCAACCTTTGTTTATCAAGGGTTTGACAGTAACCGAAAGCGGTGGATTCCAGGATTTGGCATGACCGGTGCGATCGCACTTGTCACCGGCCTGCACATGATTTTCACCTGGCCAGTCGTAGGCAGTTTCAACATTGCCTTTGGTGAGACAACCGTTTTGTTCGGAATTCTCTTTATTGCTACCGCCGTTGCCCTGGCAATGAGCTGGGATCTGCTGACCGTAACCATTTACGCCTTCTTTGTCGGGTTTACCTCGATCCTGATCGGCCTGCGCATCATCAACCTCGATCTAACCCGTCGCCCCCTGATCTCTGGGCTGGGCTTTATTTTAACAGGGCTGGGCGGGGTGCTGGCAGCGCCTACCTTGCTCTACTTTAAGGACAATCGCCCCTGGCGATTGGTGGGAGCTGCCGTCTTGCTGACTGCCGCACTGATCTGGGCCTTCACCGGATATATGGCGTATTGGGGCCACCTGGAGCAGTTCGTAGACTGGCAGCCTACGCCCTAGGGCTTCTCTGATATGGCGCTTGAGCGAGGACGATCCAGGGTTGGGCACAGGTTCTGCACCTAACCCCGGATTGCCCACAGCCCGATAGAAAGGGGTTACTCGCTCTGAACCTGAGGTTTGCGAGCGACTATGGTGCGGTGGCGGGGATCGCTGGGCACCGTCACTACCTGCTCAAACCCAACTATTGCTAGCGCCCCTTCCAGATCAAAGGTGTAGTACTCATCGCTCCAGGGCTCGGTGCTTTTCATCAGAGTAAAGAGCACTGGCGGCAGATTTTGGATGATGGGGGACCTGGGGTTGTTGTCAACAATTGCGATCGCACCCCCCGGTCGCAGCAGCCTCAAGGCTTCCCTAAAAATTGCCCCAGTCGCGTCGCGGGGCAGTTCGTGGGTCACAAACTGGAGCGTCACCAGGTCAAAGGAAGCATCGGGCAGCCCAGTTTCCTCTGCTCGCGCATGAATCCAGTTCGCAATCTCTCCTGCCGTGTCCCGCGTCTTAGCAACCGCCAGCATATAGGGTGAGAGATCCAGGCCCACCGTCCGCACTGGTTCGGCCTGGGTCTGGTCGTAGTAGCGATGCAGCGCCAGCGTCGAGATGCCCACCGAGCAGCCCATGTCGAGAATGTCGCGAACCGGCTGTGGACCATAGCTGGCCAGCACCTGATGAAAACTGCTCCTGAGCCGATCCTGCGCCTCCTGCCAGGTCAACTCTTCCTGAGGCCACACCCGTAGCGCCATG
>JACVRP010000412.1 GCA_014534385.1 Cyanobacteria bacterium Co-bin13 | reverse complement strand
TTAACAACCCCAGGCAGCAAGCCTTTGTGGGCCATGTCTCGCAACATGTTGCGGGAGAGGCCGAAATCACGGTAGTAGCCCCGGGGCCGACCCGTCATCCAGCAACGGTTGTGCAGACGGGTGCGTGCACTGTTACGGGGGAGCTGTTGAATCTTGCGATGAATTTCCAGCTTTTCCTGCTGGTTTTCAGCATTTTTGAACTGCTCTAGCAGGGCTTCCCGCTTGTCAGCATATTGTGCAACTATTTTTTCGCGCTTACGCTCCCGCGCAATCATGCTTTTTTTAGCCATGCCACTTCTTTGCTCTTAGTTCTTTTGTTAAGACACAGTCTCTAATTATAGACAAAGACTCTCAAAAGAGTAACCCCCGGATGTTGCCTCCCATCGGTGCGTTCGGTTATTGACACTCGGATGGGCGAGGTGGGCTTGGTACCGTAAGGAAGAGGGTACTCAGTGAGGACTTGCGATCGCAAGGAGAAACCATGTCAGCCTTAATCACCTGGATCTTATTTGCCTGGGCCATTTTAGTTATCGTGACCCAGTTTGTTAGCTAAGTATTTAGCTAAACGTGGGTGAACTGTCAGCCAGAGTTTGCTGAGCTGAGCTTAGCCTGACGAGTGGATTGAGAAGCTTTGGCCTTGAGTTCGCGCCCGGCTAGGGAGCCTCGATCGGAGGGGCAAAGATCGGCCAGTTCGCAGCGATCGCACAGGGGGTTTCTGGCGTTGCAGATAGCCCTACCGTGATAGATCAGCCGAATTGACCAGTTCTCCCAATCGGGCTGGGGCAGCAGCTTCATCATGTCCCGCTCGATTTTGATGGGGTCTTCGTGTTTGGTAAGGCCCAGGCGGTTGGTTAGCCGCTTGACGTGGGTATCGACCGTGACTCCAGCATTGATCCCATAGCCGTGGGCCAGCACGACATTAGCCGTTTTACGAGCCACGCCGGGCAGCGTCAGCAGATCGTCCATGCGGTTGGGCACTTCGCCCTGGAAATCGGTGACAATCTTTTGGCAGGCGGCCCGGATATTCTTGGCTTTGTTGCGGTAGAACCCGGTGGATCTGACGAGCTGCTCTAGCTCCTCCAAATCGCACTCGGCAAACGCTTGAGCGTCTGGAAACCGGGAAAACAGGGCGGGTGTAACCTTGTTGACGCGCTCGTCGGTGCACTGAGCTGACAAGATGGTCGCCACCATCAGCTGCAGCACGGTTTCGTAATCGAGCGAGCAAGGTGCCTCTGGGTAGAGGTGCTTAAGGCGCAGGAGAATTTCCTGCGCCCGCTGCTTTTTAGCTGGGCGACGCGAGGGTGTCACTGGAGCAAGTTTTGGAAGAATTCAAGCTGGGTGGTGTCACGCACGATCAAAAAGACGCCCAAGCCCAGCAGCAATACCAGACCGGTCTGCATCACATTTTCCTGAATCCGCTCGGGCAGGGGCTTGCCGCGCAGAGCTTCGATCAACAAAAAGGCCAGCTGCCCGCCGTCTAGCGCCGGTAGGGGCAGAATGTTGATGATCGCCAAGTTGATGCTGATGGCGGCAGTGAAGGGAAAGAGCCTGAATATGTCGTACTGCACCAGACCCGCTCCCTGCTCCACAATTTTGACGGGGCTAGCAACCTGGCCCGCCATTTGGGAGAAGTTGGTGATCAGCATGACAAAACCCTGCACAATGCGGGTCAGCATGTCTTGAAACGATTGAGCCGCTAGGTTAAAGACCTGCAGCACATTCGCGGGCCGACGGTACTGGATAGATACGTTGGGCTGAAGCTGCACGCCAATGACCGATTTGCCCTCGGGGCTGACTTCAGGCGTCACCGTCAGATCGAGCTGGCGGCTGCCCCGCTGAACGGTCAGATTGACCGGCTGGTTGGGGCTATCTTGAATCAGCCGAATGAACTGGGGAACAGTTTCTTCGCTGGCATCTAACGGTCTGCCCTGGGCGGCCACAATAATGTCTCCGTCCCGCAGTCCGGCGCGAGCGGCAGGAGAAGACTGCGCCATCACCTGGGGTATCACAATACCGGGCTGCCGGTTGAAGTCTTGGGGTACGCCTACGGTGCCGAACTGGACAACAAATAGCAGATAGGCAAACAGCAGGTTAGCAATAACCCCAGCACTGATGACAATAGCCCGGTCGAAGATGGGGCGATTTTTGAGCAGGTCAGGGTCGTTAATGGGAATTTCGCTTTCGGGATCGTCATCTGGAAAGCCTACAAAGCCGCCCAAGGGAATGGCGCGGAGGGCATATTCGGTCTGCGGCCCCTGGTATTTCCAGAGGATTGGACCAAAGCCGATGGAGAAACGATTGACGTGAATTCCCTGCAGACGGGCGGCCAGGAAATGTCCTAGCTCGTGCACAACAATTAGAAGCGCTAATACTGCGATCGCAGCCAGAACGGACATAGTTTCCCAGATGAGCAAACGACAGGTTTTCCTATTCTAACGTCCAGGCTCAACCCCCTAGGGGTTTGGCGTAGATCTCTGCTTCTAGGCATAGGGAAGACCTAGGAACCTCGGTTTCTAGCAGGCTGTCTGAGAAACCCGGTTTCTAGCAGGCTGCCTCCGGCCTCGCCTCAGTTCTCGCAGAAACCGGGTTGCTGAGCCCCAGCCCTAGAGGAATTCCCGACCCATATAGGGCTGCAGCACCTCCGGCACCTGTACCGCACCGTTGGCCTGCTGGTAGTTTTCCAGAATGGCCGCCATTGTCCTGCCGATGGCTAGGCCAGAGCCATTCAGCGTATGCACTAGCTGCGTGCCCTTTTGCCCCGCCGCCTTAAACCGAACGCTGGCGCGACGAGCCTGAAAATCACCGCAGTTGGAGCAGCTAGAGATCTCCCGGTACTTGCCCGAAGAGGGCATCCACACCTCCAGGTCGTAGGTTTTGCGGGAGGCAAAGCCCAGATCGCCAGTGCAAAGCTCCAGCACCCGGTAAGGCAGCTTCAGCTTCTGCAAAATATCTTCGGCATCAGCAACCAGCGTTTCTAGCTCATCAAAGGCCGTATCGGGATGGACAAACTTGTACATCTCGACCTTGTTGAACTGGTGCAGGCGGATCAGGCCGCGCGTGTCTTTGCCGTAGCTGCCCGCCTCACGGCGGAAACAGGGGGTGTAGGCACAGTAGTGAATCGGCAGATCTTCTGCGGCCAGAATCTCATCTCGATACAGGTTGGTCAACGGCACTTCGGCGGTTGGCGTCAACCACAGATCGTCGTTTTGGCAGCGAAAGCTTTCCTCGGCAAACTTGGGTAGCTGGCCTGAAGCTGTTAGTGACTCAGTGTTGATCAGGTAGGGGGGAATGACCTCGGTATAGCCAGCGCGAGTATGGCGATCGAGCATGAAGGCGATCAGCGCCCGCTCCAGGGCAGCCCCCGCTCCAAAGAGGGTAACGAAGCGGCTTTGGGCAATGCGGGTAGAGCGTTCAAAGTTTAGGATGCCGAGCTTTTCGCCAATTTCCCAGTGGGGCAGCACGTCATGCTGAGATAGGTACTCCTCGCCCCAACGCCGCCGCTCCACGTTTTCGTCTTCGTCTTTGCCTACGGGTGTGGTGTCACTGGGCAGGTTGGGCAGGGTCAGCAAAATGCCGTGGATCTGCTCTTTTAGCTC
>JACVRP010000590.1 GCA_014534385.1 Cyanobacteria bacterium Co-bin13 | reverse complement strand
TTTTAGCCGCCCTGCTACTCGCTCATGTCATGGGTGGCCAGATTTCGGGGATTCCTACCCATTGATTTGAAGGAATCCCCTGATCATGCTGCAAATTCAATATTTCCTGTCGCCTCCCCTAGAGTCTACCTGGGGGGCGGCAACCCAGCTCGCTGCCCCCAAATTCCTTTGTGCAGCCCCGGCGTAGATGGCTGCGCCTGTATTTAGTGGGATCTGATGGAGATACGCGAGGTGCGGTCGCAAGCCTGCACACCTTGGCTACGCCGAACAGTTTGAGTGGAGCCACGTCGTTGACATTCCCGAAGGTGGCCTGCTGGTGCGGCCCGGTCCCGGCGATGTGCTGCGCTACCTCCAGCGCTATCCGTCAATCAGGCTACTGGCCTAGTTCCTGTAGGGTGGGTAGGCACCTTATACCCATTGCAAGGAATAAGAGGTTTGCTTGCCCACCGCCTCGTGAGTAGGTGGGCACTGGAAGTTTCAATGACTTCCGCAAAGCCCCTTAATGAAGCAATGCCCACCCTCGGGACTGATTAAAACTCCTGTGAAAAAGTAAAAAGCTCAGTTAACCTGTCAATTCCTCGATCAGTGCAGCTGCAATGATACCTGCCGCTAAAAGAGCCAGAATAAATAGAGCTGCATATCGCTCCAACTCGCCAAGGTCGCCCAGCAGCATATTGGGGGCAATAGAAGACGATATCGAAACGAAAGAAACCGGAAACGCCAGGGCAAACCAGGGCATGGGTGACGGTTGTCTCTGGTTCATCTACTCCACTCCTTACGTAAGTGCCTCTTAGAGTTCCCATCTCCGTACCCTGACAAACATTCTCAACGGTTCGGTAGGATAGGGAGCATCTCAGTGTTTTCCCAGAGCCGAGCTTTCCAGAAACATGGTGAGCGTACCCGTTCAGTTAAAGTCTTATGTGGAACTGTGCCAGCGCAGCCCCGTAGGAAAGCGGCTGCCGGAAGCGCTCTATGTTCATGTTTCTGCTCTAAATGCCCTCGCTCCGCAGCTACAAGCTTTGGAGCAGCAAGCCCGATCGGCTTCTCCCCAACTTCATCAAGCCACTCTAGTCAAATTCAGCTTCAGCAAGCCCCAAATTGCCTACCTTTTCTATCCAGACTTTGATACCGAGGCTCACCCTGCGCTGCAAAGCAGCATTCAGGTTGACTTGCAAACTCTGGAAGTTGGGGCGCGAGACTACAGTACGACCGACAATCCCCCAGTGCTGCATCGCAAGGAAGCCTTTGTTACTCCTGGCTATCCGCTCTACGAAACCTTTGCCTGGTTAACTAAACAAGAAGAGGTGCTGGGCCTGCTAGAGGAGTCTCGCGGCATTGGGTTTCGGCGGGCTTGGGAGAAGAGAATGTGCGATCGCAACCTCACCCTCCACGATCACGCCCTCGCCTGCCCCCTCCAGCTCGGATCTACTCCACCGACTGAGGTTAAGCCTAAGATTCAGCGACATAGGGCTGCGATCGCAAGGGTCACCGCCTCCAAACCCGTCCGCCTCGCTGTCGAAGCGGGCCTTTTTCCCGCTGAAACCACCTACTTCGACTATGGCTGTGGGCACGGGGCCGACATTGAGTACATTCATCGGCTGGGGCACCCCAGTACAGGCTGGGATCCCCACTTTCGCCCCGCCATCTCCCATACTTCCGCCGACGTGGTGAATCTGGGCTACGTCATCAATGTAATTGAAGACACTGCCGAGCGTCGGGAAGCCCTAATCAACGCCTGGAACCTGGCCCAAAAGGTGCTGATCGTGGCAGCCCAGGTCTTGATCGACGATCGCACCCGAGGCGTGATTGCCTATGGCGACGGCATCATCACCAGCCGCAACACCTTCCAGAAATACTACGAACAGGAGGAGCTGAAGACCTATATTGATCAGGTCTTGGGGGTGGATGCAGTGCCGGTGGCCCTGGGTATCTACTTTGTGTTTCGTGATGAGGCTCAGGCAGAGACGTTTCGGGCTTCGCGCTACCGCTCCCGCGCCAAGGCCCCTCAGATTCGGCTGAAGGTTAGCCGTTTTGAGGAATACCGGGAGCTGCTCCAGCCTTTGATGGACTTCTACACCGAACGGGGTCGATTGCCTGCCCTGGAG
>JACVRP010000548.1 GCA_014534385.1 Cyanobacteria bacterium Co-bin13 | reverse complement strand
GTAGAAGGCCAGACCAATGGGGCCAAGGCCAAGGAGTGCGATCGCACCCCACTGCCCCCCCACCGGCCACACCGACGTCACCCAAAGGGCATGACAAATCCAGGCCAGTCCTGCCGTTACCGCACAAAAGCTGCCCACTGCGCTGGTCGGCACCGCCCCAAACTTGCGAGACAGCACTGAATAGCCTGACCAGGTAAAGGCACATACCAATGCCGCCAAGTAGCCAGGCAGATATTCCAGGTTAAAGCTCAGCCCCTGCCCGCTTGTGACCAACAGCCCCGCCCCAATAAATCCTGTCAGGGCACCCACGCAGTGAAACCAGCGCAGTCGCTCCCCTGGCAAACAGGCCGACAGCAGCACAATCAGCAGCGGCCATAGATAGGCAATTAGGCTAGCCTCTACAGCAGGCGCATTTTGCAGCGCAATGAAGTAGAAAAAGTGATAGCCAAACAGCCCCCATAAGCCATTCAGCCATGCTCCCATAGGCAATTTTGTAGGGGTGCAAGGGCCTGCGCCCCTACTGACGGCCCTATCTGCGCCCAGGGATTTCCCAGCCCTTACCCGTAGCCCTAGCCCAATCAAGGAAGCTAGCGTAAACGCCATTGCTGTCAGCTGAAATGGCGGCAACGCCCCGCTAAGTTTGGTCAAAAAAGCCAGCGTCGCCCACATCAAAATTGCTGTAAAACCAATGGCCGTTGCCCGGACGGAAGCCTTTTTCATCGCGTGTTGCATTACAATCCCTCAGCTGTCTGCCCAGAAGTGTAGAGAGCAGATATCAGTCAGGGCTTAACCCAATTGCGGCTAATCCTTATCCAAAATTCGGCTGTGCTGGCGATACTGCTGGGGCGAGCAGCCCTCCTGCTGGCGAAACAGCCGTGTCAGTGAGGCATGGTGCTCATAGCCGACGCTCTGGGCGATTTCTAAAATGGTCAGATCGCTGTGCGCCAATAGGTCCTTAGCTCTATCTAGTCGTACCTGCTGCAGATAGGCGTTGGGCGTTTGCCCCGTTAATTTTTTAAACCACTTACAGAAGTACCCCACGGTGTAACCCTCTAGCTGGGCTAAGAACTCCAGAGTGAGCGGCTGGTCGTAGTGGTCGAGGATATGCTGTTGTGAGAGCGGCATCGGCTGGGCTGGCAGCAGCGAGAGAGCATAGCCTGCTAAGTGCCGCAACCCCTCCCCTGCTTGGCCACCTACCTTTAAGTCCTCTCGAATCAGGTTGCGCACCGCTCGCCACCGCTCATCCATGCCCTGCTGAATACAGGCTGGTGCCCTAGCCAGCGCATCGGCGTGAATGAGGGATCTAGGAATATCAAGCACCACAAACTGATTGGCGTTTTTGGCAAAGAAAGAGTGCTGGCAATGGGGCGGCAAATAGATCAGCCGCGATTCATCCAAAGTCACATCAGCGTCAGCCGTCTCAATGAACAGCTCCCCCTGCAGCGTCAGCAGCAGCTGAGCGTAGGGATGATCATGGGTATCGACTAAGGCTGAATAGGTGCGGCACTCACCCACAAGTTGATCCATCTTGCCACCGAGCTACAGCAGACAGTTCTGTTTTGAACATACCTGATCTCGTTAAACTGAGGGTTTGATTGGCTACACCCATTTGCCTCGCGAATGTCGCCTGCATGTACCTCAAGCACCTCCACCTGAGACACTTTCGTAACTACACCGAGCAGCAGGTTGACTTCAGTGCTCCCAAGACCATCCTGGTGGGCGAAAATGCTCAGGGCAAGTCCAATCTGCTAGAAGCGGTGGAGGTGCTGGCCACACTCAAATCTCACCGCACCAGCCGCGATCTTGATCTAATCCAGGAGGGAGCAGCTGCAGGTCAAATCAGCGCCACAGTGCAGCGAGATCTGGGGCCTGCTGACCTTTCTCTAGTATTGCGAAACGGCGGTCGTCGCACCGCGATTCTCAATGGCGAGAAGCTGCGGCGGCAGCTCGACTTTTTGGGCGCACTCAACGCGGTGCAGTTTTCCAGTCTGGACTTAGAGCTGGTGCGAGGGGGGCCAGGAGAGCGGCGTACCTGGCTCGACACGCTGCTGATGCAGCTAGAACCTGTCTATGCCCACATCTTGAGCCAGTACAATCAGGCCCTCAAGCAGCGCAACGCCCTGATCCGCCAAACCTATGGGGATGAGGAAGACCCCCAGCCAACGCCCCAGGTAGACGCGACTCAATTTGCTTTGTGGGATGCTCAGCTCGCTGCCCTAGGCACTCGCGTCATTCGGCGGCGGGCCAGAGCGATTGAGCGGCTAGCCCCCATCGCCCAAGAGTGGCACCGGGCTATCAGCGGCCAGACCGAAGATCTGCAGATTCGCTACCAGCCCAACGTGCCGCTGGAGGAAGACGATCCGGGGGTAATCCAGACGGCCTTTCTAGACAAGATTCGACTACGTGCGATCGCAGAGCGACACCAGCGTACCTCCCTCGTTGGCCCCCACCGCGATGACATTGAGTTCACTATCAACGATACCCCCGCCCGCCAATATGGCTCCCAGGGTCAGCAG
>JACVRP010000025.1 GCA_014534385.1 Cyanobacteria bacterium Co-bin13 | reverse complement strand
TACCGTCGCGAGGGGCACTCCGTAAACGCGCAGAAGTCTGGGAATTCCCTTGATCATGTCCTCTACCAACCGAGATAGGCAACTGTGGGTCTAGCCCTACCCTACGGCAGATATTTTTTCCAAACATTTACCTTAAGGCGGATTTAGAGCCGCACAGAGCTAAAGATACAGCAGATTCATGGGAACAGTTTCATGCAGGCTCAACAGCTATTTTACCTGATTAAAACTGAGCCTTTGTTGAGGAATAACTCCCTTTGTTACGGTGCGTGTGGATTTGTTCTAAAGCAAGGGCTTCCGTAAAGATAATGAAAAGTCAAGATCTCGTGTGTATGGCCCCAGTTGGCCTGCAATGCCATGTTTCCCAACCAGCAGTCGTTTGCTTCTCTTCTCTCCGAGCAGCAGATTTTAGAGGTGGTGGCTGCGATCGCACGCCAGATTGGGCCTTCGGTCGATCTAGATAGTTTGCTCAATACTGTTGTTGAGCAGGTTCGCAGCTTGCTTGAGACCGATCGAGTCATTATTTACCAGTTTCTGCCCGGCGGCGATGCGGTCGTCTCCATAGAGTCGGTGGATTCTGGATGGCTGCCTATTCAGGGGCAGCTGATTTACGACCCCTGTTTTGAGGCTGACTGGGTTGAGCCTTACCGCCACGGGCATATCAGCAGCATTAGCAACGTTCATACGAGCAACATTGCTCCTTGCTATCGGGATCTACTCACGCGGCTTCAGGTTCAGGCCAATGTGGTCATTCCGATTATCTGTGAGAAAAAGCTGTGGGGGCTGCTGATTGCTCACCAGTGCCGCAGTCCCCGGCTGTGGTCGGCGCTAGAGGTTCAGCTGATGCAGCAGGTGGCGCTGCAGCTGGGCCTGGCGATCAGTCAAATTAACCTGCGCCAGCGGTTTTATTACCAGCAGCAGCAGCTCAACACAGAGCTGATTCAGCGCACCCAGGCTGTGCAAACATTCCGGACTCGCCTGCACTCGCTCCTCAGCATCCTTAACAGTGCTGCTGCTGCCATTGTTCACATGCGGGTCTATGCAGACCGCCGCATAGAAGTAGACTATTGCTCGGATGGGTGTGAGCGGGTGTTGGGCTTTACTGCTCAGGAGCTGCTCGACGAGCCTACCCTCTGGCGTTCGCAGATCTTGGCTGAAGAATTGACCCCTTCTTTGGAAAAGGCTTTTGAAGGCATCTTTGCAGAAGCAATTGTGATTCTTGAGTACCGATTTCGCCACAAAGACGGCAGCCTGCACTGGATTTCAGACACTTTAATGTCCTACCGAGACGAGGCCGGAGATGAGGCCGAAGCGTGCTGGATAGTCACTTCGGTTAAAACGGCAATGCGCGATCGCACCTCGCCCTTAACCGGCAGCATCTTGCAGTCCCAAGCCAACCCCTAGTCTCCTGTAGAGACGCGGCTCGTCGCGCCTCTACGAACAGGTTGCGGTTATCTAGCGGCCTGTAACAACGCCCCACATGTAGTCTTCAAAGGGGCCTTCACCCAAATTGACGGGGTATTGCTTGCCCCAGCTGTAGCAGTTAAAGCGAATATTGCCGCTGTCGTGGCGGTACCAAACGCCGTTATCAATCTGCAGTCCGCCTAGGTAAACGACCCAATGATTGGGGTGGGCAATGGCTGGGGTATCGCCGCCCAGCATGGCTGAGTGAATCATGAGAAACGCCACACCGCCCTGCAGACGAGCCGCATCGGCAGTTCGCATAGCGTCGAACTCGCCGTAGACAAAGGTTGACTCAAACTCAACCTGGTCGTAGCCCAAGATCTCATAAATCCAGCCTTTCATCTCCCAGGGGGTGGTAATACCTGCGATGTTGTTGCCTACGCTGCCAGAGTCTCCCGTGACCGGAAAGATCAGGTTTTCGGTGTCTCGCAGGGTGGCAATCAGCATCCAGTCTGCTGCCGACATCCCGGATCTGACCTTGCTCTGGATCAGGCCCTGGGAGGGTTGAACTACTTTAGTGCGGCTGCGGAACTGGCCAGTTTCGTAGAGCGACTGGCAGAGGGCAACATAGCGAGCTGGCTGCTTCGAGACCAGCTCAAACACAATCGCCGTGGGCCCGCAGAACGGCGTGTAGTTTTGGTTGATCAGCAGCGGATTAGCCAGGGTTTTTTGAATGTCGTCTAGCAGCTCAGCTTTGCTGATGTGGGGCCAGATGCCGGGTCGGCTGGACTGCTTAAAGGCTGCGATCGCAGCCTCTACCGGAGAGGTCGCGGGGGCATTGACCACCTGATAGCGCAGCTGATAGTTGGCCCCATCGCGGGTGAATGCAGCGGTTGCAGCGGGGGTTAGGCTGGCCGTAATTCGCACCGACCCTAAGAAGTCGTCGGCATCTGGGGAGTCTTCGTCCCAGAGCTTGATCTCAACGAAGTCTTGGAAGGAAAAGGTTTGGTTTAAAGGCCACGTTTGGCCATTGTTGAGGCTTTTCTTGAGGTAGGGCTGCAGCGTGCCGTCGGTATAGACTTCTAGGCGGCACTCGTCGGCCCCCCAATCCTCGGTTTCACTGCACTTCAGCTGATTCAAAACGAGTTGACGCATATGGGCTCCTGTGTGAAGTATTGACTTGGGAAGTCTAAGTAAGGTCTTCACCCGCAGCCCGTAAATTTACTGATGCAGCCTGCCAATTGAGACCAGAGAAAAATCTGGCACAGCCAAGACGGGGCAGCGCCCCGTTGATCTATCCAGCCTTCGGCTGGGATCTATAGCCTGTAAAGACTTCGTAAGAAAGCGGCTTCAACGGAAAATTTGGGCATCCTGGGTCTAGTGCTGCCATTTAACTCCTATGAGCTCCTCCCCCGAAAATTTGCTGCAGGCGGGTGCCCAGGCCATGCAGCAGGCCCGCTATCAAGATGCGATTGAGCCTTTAGAAGCCTTCTGCAAAGGGGCTATTAACCGGCGCTCTAAACAGTTTTTTCAAGCTCAGATGTGGCTGGTTCAGGCCTACCAGAAAAATGGGCAGGATCTCCATGCGATCGCACTCTGCGAACAGCTGATCAAAAGCGACATCCCCCAGGTGCAGCAGTGGGGCCAAAAGGTTTTGCCCAAACTGCTCAAGGAGGCTCCTCAGCCCACCAGCCCCCAAGCCTCACCCGAGCCGTCCGCCGATCCAGCCCTACCCGAGCCTGCACCCGAGGCAGCGCCAGCCCCTGCAGACGCGCCGCCGAGCTTTCTGCAGGCCACAGAACTGCTGTCGCCCGAAGCCGCCGCAGAAATCTTTGCCACCGGCCGCAAAGCCTTACAGCAGCGCCGCTATGACGAGGCCGCTGCCGCCTTCGAAGCCTTTATTCAGGGCGCAGACCCCAGCTACAGCAACTACGCCTGGGCCTGCACCAGCCTGGGAAAAGCCTATCGAGGCAGCGGGCAACCCCAAAAAGCCCTGGCTCTGTGCCAGCATCTCTACAAAAGCGACCAGGAAAGCCTGCAGGCCTGGGCCAGAGACTTTTTCAAAACCCTGGATTTGCCAGACAAAGAGCTTGTGCCCACGCCAGCAGCGCCAGCGCCCGCTGAGACTGAGGCAGACAGCTTCAGCGAGCCTGAGGCCGATCTGCTACCAGGAGCAGCCAAGGCCGCCCCACGAGCAGCCACGTCATCTTTCCAGTCGGTCAAGCCGGTCGTTCAATCGAGCCAAAATGACCTGTCGCCCCAAATTCTCTCGGCAGTGGCCCACGGCTCAATTTCACTGCTGGGCAGTTTGATAATCGCCGCCTTGTTTACGGACTCCATCCTGGCTAACCTGCTGGGGCTAGTGAGGTTTATCGTTCCTGTGGTGATTCTGCTGACGGCTCAAGATGCCGTGGTCAAAGCCAACGCCAAAGAAGCTGTCAATTACGTCATTACCTGTCTGCTGCTGGGCGTCGTTAGCATTCCTATTGCCCTGGTCCTGATACCAATGGCTGTTGTGTTGGGGCCTCTGCTGATTCTGCTCCTGATCCTTTTGGCTGCGTACGGGCTAGTACTGTCTGTTTGGCCCGTGATTGGAACGGTAGTTTGTGCTCGCGATCGCAAGCGCATCTTTCGCTACCCCAACTGGATGATTTTGCACCTGGTGTAGCTGTGGGCAGAAGGCGCTGTCTCTGCGTCTCCCCGATCCTGTGGCCCGCTTAAAGGCAGCCCTAATTCAGCGGCAGCTCGCTACGGGGAACGTCTTCCAAAATCTGCACTTCAATGATTTGGTGCGGCTCGATCACAATCACCTGTGGCGCTGTGCCTACGGCGGTGGTGGCCCCCAGCATGGCTCCTCCCAGTAGGCCGACGCCGGTAAAGCCAGTCAGCACGGTCAGCGCCAGGGCTCCAATACCAGAGTTAAGCGCCAGCCTTTGACCCGAGACTTGAGGGGGGCCAGCGAAGTAGGCAGAGGCTCCTGAGAGCGGCACCTGCCGACCTGGCAGCAGCACCGCCTGACTCACCCAGCGCAGCCCCAGCTCATCGGGACCAAAGCGGCCCGCTAGCTGGCTGCCTGCCGGAGCAATGAGCGCTCCCGTTTTGGCGTCTCGCAGATCTGTCTCTAGCAGCATCACCGCGTCTAAGGCCGAGCGCTGGTCGAGCTGTAGGGGTTGTGGCCCCGGATAGCGCAGCTGCAGCAGCGTTCCTGCTGGGATCAGCACATCCGGGCTGGCTGCAGGGCCCGTTTCAGAGGGCGGCGTCAGGTAGGGAAAACTGGGCAGATCCTCTTTTGTGGCGGCTGGTAGCGGCTGCCCAAAGGAGATCACGTTTTCGGGCCCTGGCGCTGCCGGACGGTTATCAGGAGGGGCCGTTGCCAGGAAAGGAACCGGCTCAGCCAAGGCAGGGGCTGCTGGCGCTGAGCCCGGTGGCGGCGCAGGGCTGGCGGCGGCTGTTGGCGGCAGGGTCACGATCGCATTAGGGATCGCAGCGGGCTGCGGGGCGGCAGCGGCGGTATTGATAAAGGGGGGCTCCTGGCTCAAGGCCTCTGGTGAGGCGGTAGGAGCAGCCGCAGCGGCTACCGGTGCCACAGGCGCGACCGCAGGAGCGGCAGGCACTTCGGGAACGGCAACGCTGGCTGGAGTCGTCGCGACGGTGGGCTCTGGCAGGTCCGTCGCAGGAGGAGCCGCTGTCGGGGCAGGCTCACTTGCGATCGCAGCGTCAGGCTGAGGCGGCTCGACTGTAAAGGTCGTTTGAGGGACCGCGATGGGCTCAGCCGCCGCACTGGCGGCAGCGGGACTTGGGGCCTGCTCAGCCGGGGCGATCACCGCGATAGGCGCAGCCTCTGTTGTCTCAAGATCTGCCGGATCTAGCGCCGATGAACTGGGAAAGGGAACCGTGGTAGGCGGGTTAATTGCGATCGCGCCGGATTGCTCTTCTGGGTCAGCCACAGCGGGCTCAGGCATTGGGAGGGTCGCCGCTGGACTCGCTGCCTCAGCCGTGTCTTCTAAGAAAGGCACGCTTACCTGAGGTGGGTTGGGCGTAACGGCGACTGTGCTATCTAAGGGGGGCACAGTGACCTGAGTAGCTGGGGCAAAGCTGGGCTCAAAGGGATCTACCGGCAGCGTATTGGGCAGATTCGCCTGCCCCTCAGCCAGGGAAGGCAGCATCAGGTTAGACGCGCGAATGCTGAGTTCACCCTCAGGCGTCTCGATAAACCGGGGACCAGAGGGCACTGAATCCGGTGCAAGGGTCGGCGTCGCCTGGTTAGGGGCAGCGGCAGCGGGAGTCGAATCGGCAATGGGGGTAGCGGGAGTGGGCGCGGGGGCGGTTGCGATCGCAGCCCCACTGTCTACAATCAGCGGCGTCAGCGTCCAGCGCGTCTGCTCGCCCGCCTCAGCCGCAACCAGTTCCGCATGGCGACGGTCGATAACGGTATTGGGGGCTAGCTCCAGCACCACATGGACGGTGTCGGCAGTCTCCTGGATGACCTGCACCCGGCTAATTGCCCCTCCATAGGTCTGCTCAATTGGCAGCGTGCCCAGCTGCGTGTTAGGCACCTCCAGCACAATCCGGGCAGGCTCAGCAAACACCAAAAATCGGGGGGTAACGCCCTTAGGTAAGGTCACCGAGAGCTGCTGACTAGAGGGCTCAAAGTCCCAGCTAGACAATACAGCTGCAGACGCCACGGGACTTGCAAAAACTATGGCTGCAGCGGCAAGAGCCTGACCTAGAAAGACCCCTGCACGGCCCCCAAGCCCTCTGGTTCCTGATCCTGCAATCAGATTGCTGATTAACCAGCCTGCTAACTGATGCTGCCTCATTGCCTCATCTCCATTCTCTAAAGTGCGGCTTGGGTGTCTTAACCGATTCAGCCGACGCTAGAAACAGCGGCAACTCTCGCTGTCAAGGCTCTAGATGCAGCTCTCATCTAGAAAACTTACTTAAGGATACGCAGAATTGACCAAAATGCAAGGATTTGCATCAGGAAGGATTTGCATCAGGAAAGAGTCTATCCGCAAACGGTGACAGAGCCGAAAATGAAACAAACTGCAACACTTGCATTCATTGCCGTTTATGGCCCCAGGGTTAGGATGCGGAGGAACCCTTGTAATTGGAGATAGCCCCTATGGTGATGGTTGAATCTACAATGCTTCCCCTAGGGACAGCAGCCCCCGACTTCACGCTGCCCGACGTGGTTTCTGGCAAGCCCATTTCCCTGGCAACCTTTTCTGGCTCTCGGGCGCTGCTGGTGATGTTTATCTGCCAGCACTGCCCCTTCGTTAAACATGTTCAGCAAGAACTTGCCCGCCTGGGTCAGGACTATGCTGCCAAAGGGGTTGGCCTGGTTGCCATCAGCGCTAACGACGTCGCTGCCCATCCCCAAGATAGCCCCGAACATCTCAAGCAAATGGCCGAGTCCCTGGGATTTAACTTTCCCCTCTGCTACGACGAAAGTCAGGACACTGCTAAGCGCTACACTGCTGCCTGCACGCCTGACTTTTTCCTCTTTGATAATGAGGGCCGTCTGGCCTACCGAGGGCAGCTAGATGACAGTCGCCCCAGCAACGGCATCCCTGTTACCGGCAAGGATTTGCGGGCCGCTCTGGAGGCTGTCTTGTCGGGCCGCCCTGTCCCCGAACCACAAAAGCCCAGTATTGGCTGCAATATTAAGTGGAAGCCCGGCAGTGAACCGGCCTACTTTGGCTAAAAATTTAATCTAAGCGAGCCAACTCTTATTCGGTATATCGGTATAGTTGAACAATTGTTTGACAGGTACCTGAGCGATGGGACGGCTCATCCAATCCTTTCCCGCTTGGCTAGCAAAGTTGGGCCTGGTGGGAGCGCTGCTGTGCCTGGCAGCAGTGGTGGGCAGAGACTATATCAACTCGGCCTTAACTGCTCCAGACGATCCGCTTCAGTCTGTGCCATCGCCCCCGTCCCAGGCTGCTGCCCCAGACGTTCCTGCTCAAGCGACTGACCCCTCTAGCCAGCTGCCTTCAGTCAACCGCTTTGCCGAAGAACGCCGCTGGGAACTGCTGAAGGGAATACAGAAAGGCGTTCAGGCTTTTTGGGCAGAAGTGAAGTGGGGTGGCTTTATTGCACTGACCGGAGTCGAACCCAGAGCGCAAATTGAGCTGCTAGAAGGGGTTACTTTTCTCAAGCAGGCAGATGGCACAACCTACGTGCTGCCCAATGGCACAACCGTGCCCCCCCTTTCTGCCGCCGCCTACAGTGCCATTCAAAATGCCTTGCCGCCTAACCAGCAGGGCGTTTTGGATACCAAGTTCTTTTGGCTACTGCAGCGCAACCCGGCCCTGCCGCTCATTGCTCAAGGTCTACAGCAGGGGGAATACCTGCGCTTTTTAGAGGCTGGTCGGTTCAATACCGATGCTTATTACCAGGAAGTATTTTTCCCAAAAATTTTTACAGCGGCGGCGGCGGCCGGGGTAGAGATAGCGGCAGTGCTGCCGCTAATAGAGGTTCACCTGGTTACCCTGTCAGACGCGTTTTTTCAACAGCTGGAGCTAGAGCAGTCGGGCGAAGTTCACTCTTTTCACAAGTACGAACTGGCGCTAACCAATCAGCAGTATCTTCTGCGCGCCTTTTTGGGCACTCCTCTGGAAGCTCAGGCCAGATTGGAGGCCATCAAACGGGTTGAGCAGGCAGCAGTTAAGGCAAACTACACCGGTAGCCCGACAACTAGCACAACGATTGTGCTGGGCCGGCTGCCCTTACCCACACCAACCGCCGCCGAAGATACCCCAGGCGTTCATGCCCTAAGCATTACTCACCTGCGGGAACAGGGAATTTCCCTATTCCCCCCAGAGGTTGAGCAGGCCGCGGCTGACTATCAGGTGCGGTTGCGGCAGCAGCACCGCTGGGAGCAGCAGCATCTGGCGCTGATTGAGGCACTCACAGCGCACTATCCGGCTATCTTGGCAGCGGTTGATCAGTTTGAAGAGGACCGTTTCTGGCAAAGCATTGGTTTTACCCACAGCTTTGATCGCCGTTCTGTGGCGCAGCTAGACACCACCCGCCTGCTCGGCATCTATGCAACTCGCCACGAGGGCCTTAGCAAGGGCATCTCAGCTACCGCGAGCTATAAGCTGGCCAGGGCTGACGTCATTCGGTTTTTTCGAGACAATTCTGCGGGGCTGGGGGAACGGGAACGGCTGCAGCTTTTTCTGAGCGATCAGGCCTTGAATCCTCAGCTTTGGCAGGTGCTAAAGCGCAGAGCGCCGCAGCTGCAGCCAGAGATCCAGGCTATTCAGGCCAGTCTCACCCAGCTCAATCAGGGCTATCAGCAGACGACAGCCGCCGAGGCCAGATTTTTTCGGGTACTCCAAGCCCACAATCTCGATATCAGTACCGATGCGTTTACGCTGCTGACAGTCGCTCTTGCCAGACGTCTGAGCGACCTTGCCGAAGCCCAGTTTAAGCCCGCCAACCGCCAAGATCCGCAGTACCTGCAGTTTGTTCGGGGCCTCATGCCTTTCCTGCGCGATATGCCCGACATGAATACCCACTGGGGCGACGGCAGCTGGATCAAAAAATATGGACAAAACTATCTGGTTCCCGATCTCATGGCCCTGGCTCCTGAGGAAGCGCCAGTACTTTCAGCCATTGGGCAGCTTCATTTCAATATGGTTTCTCAAAACGATCTGAACCTGTGGGATTTTGCAACCCTAGCTCAGGTCATGGCCACCAGCTTCAACCTCTCGGTGGGGCACTCCCCAGCCGCTCTATCGGCTGAGCAGGTTGCCCTGCTGCCGCTAGTCGCCAAATACCGCTCAGAGCTTAAGCGCATTGCCGGTGCAGATGGGCTAGTGGGTACTAATGCCCTGCACGGTCTAGGGTTGCTGGATTATCGAATTGCCTCCTGGCCCAACAGCAGACGCCCAGCCGAACTCACCCTGCCCGCTGCTACCGTCAGCTCGATTCGGGGACTGATTTTGCCCACAGCCGCCAGCCAGTCAAAAGATCCGGTGCAGCTGCTGCTAGATGGCGGCCTTGAAGCTGCCCTTTCAAAGGAACTGGTGCTGCAGCACAGCCCCGAGTTTATAGCCCAAGCCGACGGTAGCCTGGACCTGTCTTTTACGCTAGACGGCAACCGATTGACCGTGCCAGCGTTTAGCAAACACTTCAACGCAGTCTATTCCCCTGCTTACATGGCGCGAATTGCCTTGCCGCCGTACGGAGGAGCAGCCCATGCAGCCGCGTTAAACCAGGTGATTCAGCGCAGCTATGCCCTCTACGGCGGGTACACGCCCAAGGATATGGCGCTGCCGGAACCGTTGGAGGTGGTGAGGTGAGGGGGAATGGGGAGTTAGGAGATATGGGAGGATTGAGGTACACGGGGATATGGGGACGCGGAGACGCGGGGACACGGAGACGCGGAGAAATTAGGCAAGCAGCGAACAGTACGTTTGCTCATCCACCCCCTACCCATCCACTCCATCTACCCTTCATCCTGATCAGACGGGCTGCTGCTTGAAAGTAGTCAAAGAGTGAGCCTGGTGGGATCTATGAGCTATGGGTTGAGGCGGCTGCGTTGGCTGGTGCTGGCGTTGTTAGTTGCGCTGCTGAGTCTGGTCGGGCCTGGGGGGATGGGTGTTGTTGGGGGGCAGCCGGGGTTGGCTTCAAGTGGCCCAAGCCATGAGATTCGGGGAGTTTGGCTGACTAATATTGACAGCAATGTGCTGTTTCAGAGTCAGGTTTTGCAGGAGACGATGCAAACGCTGGCGGATCACCATTTCAATACGGTTTATCCGACGGTTTGGAACTGGGGATTTACGCTTTTTCCCAGTGCGATCGCAAGTCAGGTGATTGGCTATCGGCAAGGGCTTTATCCAGATGTGGATGAGCAGGGGCGCAACGAGGCGCTGGAGGCTACTCAGGGAGACCGGGACATGCTGAAGGAGCTGTTGGAAATGGCGCACGGCCAGGGCCTGAGCGTGATTCCCTGGTTTGAGTTTGGCCTGATGGCCCCTGCGAACTCGCGGCTGGCTCTGCGGCACCCCGACTGGCTGACCCAGAAGCAAGGCGCTCTGCCCCAGGCCCAGCTCTACCTAGAGGGGCACCACTCGCGGGTTTGGCTCAATCCGTTTCATCCACAGGTGCAGGCATTTTTGCTGGCGCTGATCGGGGAGCTGATGGCTAACTACGATGTAGACGGTCTGCAGCTTGATGATCACTTTGCGCTGCCGGTGGAGTTTGGCTACGACCCCTTTACGGTCAACCTCTACCGGCAAGAGCACGGGGGTAAAGCGCCTCCGACCAACCCCTACGACGCGGAGTGGACGCGCTGGCGGGCCAACAAAATGACTCAGCTAATGGACAAGGTCTTTCGGGTGGTCAAGGCGCGGCGACCGAGAGCTATTTTGTCGCTGTCTCCCCATCCGGCTGACACGGCCTATCAAGATGGCCTGCAGGACTGGCCAACCTGGTGGCGGGATGGCTATGTTGAGGAGCTGGTGATTCAGGCCTATCGCGATAGCCTGCAGAGCTTCGTGGCGCTGCTGCAAGACCCGGAGCTAAGGGCAGCCCGTGACCATGTGCCAACTGGGGTGGGCATTTTAACGGGGCTAAGACATCAGCCGGTGCCGATTGCGCTGATTCAGCAGCAGGTTCAGGCGGCGCGGTCGATGGGCTATGCCGGGGTGTCTTTTTTCTTCTATGAAACGATTTGGCGCGGCAGGGGCGATTTGAATGAAACCCGATCGGCGACGGTGCGATCGCTTTTCACACCACCGCGACCGCGCCCCAGAGCCTAGCTGAGCAGGAAGAAACCAGGAAAAAGCCCCCAGCGACAGCCGGGGGCAGCATCAGTTGAGAGCTAGTAATTGGGCTAAGGATAGCGGCTTCTGCAAAAAAGCGTTAACGGGTGTAGCGGCGGCCCAGGAAGGTCAGCTCCTCCGGAAACTGCGATCGCTCAGCGACTTGCGGCTGCTTGCGGCTGTAGCGAACGCCTAGAAAAGTCGATGTTTCTTCGCTGAGCCGGGTTTCAACGCTGGGAGCAGAAGGGTTGTAGGTAACGCCACGGTAGGACAGATTCATAGGAGGCTCCTTGTGATGAATAGTTGTGATGAGTGCTTGGGGTAATGCTTGTTTGAGTTGGGCTGCAGCCGGTGGTTGAAGCGTTGGGGGAAACTCTCAACCGCCAGCTGATAGACACAGTTTGCGCTTTAAGCCGGCTGCTTACCACCTACGTTTAGGGTGTTAGCGAGAAGTTAAGTGAGGAGTTTATCGCTGGGGCTTTAGCGCCCAAAAAAAGCGATCAAAGTCTCTGCTTCAAGCCTGATAGCCCTGCTCGGCAATCTCTGGCCAGCATGACCTTGCGATAGAGGATCGGGCCACCCGTTCTACCCTAGAGTTGGGTAGAGCGATGTCGGACTCCTATTTTTAAAGATATTCATGGTTTTAGAGCAAAGTCTGAGCTACGTTCGCGTTAATGCCAAAGCAACCGATGTCTTCGACATCTTCAACTTCAGGCACTACATGGGCCCCAATCCCTACTTAAATACGGCCGCCTATGTATTTGATTTTGCCCTGACCGGAAACGCTGATCCGCTTGAGATAGCAGATTACCTAGAAGCCGTAGGCGAGCGCTATCCTCACCTCAAGGAGCAAGATTACGACTCGGTGGCGCATCTTTTTGCCTGCACCGTTGCTGAGGTAAGCACCCTAGATATGGACCTCCACCTCAATCGGTGGAGCCTCGATCGTTGCCCCAGAGACTGCGATCGCATCGCCGTTCAAACGCTCCATGCCAAAACGAGTCGGGCCATTGTCTACGACGTTTGGGACTGGTTTGAGGCAATTACCCGAGGGCAATCCTTCGCGCTAGAAGGTCAAATTCGCATTCTGCAAAAGCAGTTTCGCCGCTCTGTCTACGGCGGCCCCACCGTATATGCCCTGCTGAGAACGGCCGACAATTTAGGCATTCCTGCCTTCTACCTTTGGGATGAGGGGCTGATGCAGTATGGCCACGGTAAAAATCAGGTCCGTGGCATTGCCACCACCTTCGACCCTGATAGCCACCTCGATTCCGACTTCACGACCCGAAAAGACGACTGCAAAGCATTTCTAGATACGCTGGGCTTTCCAGTGCCCCAGGGCGACATTGTCTACACCCTAAAAGAAGCCCAGTTGGCAGCGGCCCGTATTCGCTATCCGGTAGCGGTCAAGCCTGTGGTAGGCCAGAAGGGCATTGGCGTAACCGCAGAGGTGCAGGATGATGCCGAGCTAGAACATGCCTTTGAAAGAGCTGTAGAGGCTGCAGTTGGTGACGAGCCCGCCCGCATTATCGTCGAACAAAGTATCTCTGGCAAAGACTACCGCCTGCTGTGTGTCAACGGTAGGTTTGTTGCAGCCACTGAGCGCCAGCCGGCATCGGTCACAGGTGATGGCTACGCCACCATTGATGAACTTATCAACCAGGAAAATCAATCAGCGGCCCGCTCCGATACACCCACCTCACCCATGGGTCAAATCCAGCGTGATCATGCCCTGCAGCTCTATCTAGAAGAGCAGGGTCTGTCGCTAGAGACCGTGCTAGACCCCAACGAAACTGTTTATCTGCGCAAAGTCGCTAACCTTTCTGCTGGGGGCGTCAGCATCGATGCAACCCGCATTATCCATCCCGACAACCTAATTCTTGCCCAGGATGTCGCCCAGCACTTCCGCCTGACCTGCCTGGGTATTGACGTCATTACCTCCGATATTAGCCGGTCTTGGAAAGACGGCAATTTCAGCATTCTTGAGATCAACTCTGCTCCCGGCATTTTCATGCATCTCAAGCCCAGCGTCGGTGAACCCGTTGACGTCGCCTCTGCCATCCTAAAAACCTTTTTCTCCTCCGGAGAAGACGCCCGCATTCCCACCATTAGCTTTAACAAAATCTCAGTTAAGAGTCTGCAGGAGCTGATCGACAGTATTTTACTGCAGCACCCTGACTGGATTATCGGTGCAGTTTGTCAGGGCAATGTATTTATCAATCGCGCCGCCAAAGCATTCCATACTGGCTACAACACCAATGTTCAGAACCTGCTGCGGCATCCTAAGCTTGACTTACTAATTGCAGAATATCCGGGGAGCGTTTTAGAGCGAGAAGGCATGTTCTATTGCGGCAGCAATCTGGTTGTCTTAGACGATCCTACCGATGTAGAAAAAATGCTGGCTCGAGACACGTTTGAACATTCCACTGTTGTGACTAAGGAAAACAGAACTGTCTCAATTTACCGCAACGGCCTGGTTGAGCAATATCAGCTCAATGACGATGAACCGTTTGACCGCGTCTATCTAAAAGAACTGTCCACGGTTTTTCCCACCTAAGGTGAAGAGGACAGGGAGCGGGGGAGCGGGGAAGACGCGGGTATGTCCTACCCATCCACCCCCTCACCCTCCCACCCATCCACCCCCTTTCCCCTACTTAACCTCCTGCACCACAGAACTCGGGACAGCAGAAACCCGTCCCGTCACAGGATCTCTCGGTTCTCCCGCTAGGATGTCTTTGAGCGACTGCCGGTAAACTAGGGCGTTGGCCTTGGCTAGGCCCATGCAGCCTCCCTTGGAGCAGGAGAAGACCCGGCCTGACCTGAGGTTGTTTAGCGTGATCTTCTTGTGCCTGCCACAGCTGCAGCGGCACTCGACCCAGTATTCAGAGGTGTCCTGATCTTGGGTGACCGACTGAACCGTTAGCATTCCTACCTGTTGGCCCTGCCAGTGGTTAGAGATGTTGGCTAGGCGGGCCTCCTTGCGCTTGATTAGCGCTTGCCGAGTGACCTCTCGAAACCCTTCCTGCAAAATGTCTGGGCTCACGCCATACTCTGCAGCGACCTGCTCGATGGGCAGCAGCGCCAGGAGCTTTTGCTCAATTGCCTGGCGATCTGCGGCAGACAGCCGATCCAGTTTCTTAGCCTTGGGCTGCACCGGCAAACCGTAGCTGTTTCGCACCTTACGGATATACTCACGGCTGCAGTTCAGCAGCCGCGCGATTTCGACATCCTGCTTTCCCTGCTGATAGAGCCTCAAAAATTCTGTTTTATCAACCGGCATCTCAAAATACTCTCCCTACGGTCGCTCTGAAAAAGCTACTCAGACACGGCTGAAGACCCTGCTGAGTTCAACCCCTATAGACCCCGAGGTCATGTAGACAAGTCACCAGGAGCGCAGTAGAGCCTGCTTTAACCCGGATGGAAGATTATACTCATCTCGGGCGCAGTTGGGAGAGTGATCGCAGCAAAAAATCAAGGAAGAGTTATGGAGATGGGGAGCGGGGGAGCGGGAGAGACGCGGAGAGGGGGAGAGGTAGGGAGGAATCGGGGCGGTTGACTTTCCTAGCGCCCTCACCTTCCCCACCACCCCTATCTTCTTTTCTTTCCCCGCGTCTCTGTGTCCCCGCGTCCCCGTGTCCTTCCTAACCTGCCGCCTGAGCCGTCCGCTCTAGCCCTAGCTGCACCAGGGTATCAACCAGGGCTTCAAAGGAAACGCCGCTGGCTTCCCACAGCAGAGGGTACATGCTGGTGGCGGTAAAGCCAGGCAGGGTATTGATTTCGTTAATCAGCACCTCTCCAGTCGCCTCAACGTAGAAGAAGTCGACGCGGGAGATACCAGCGGCATCGACGGCCTGAAACGCCTGGATTGACATTTCCTGAATTTGCCGGGTTACGGCATCGGGCAGGTTGGCGGGAATTAGGAGATCGGCTTGGCCATCGGTATATTTGGTTTCGTAATCGTAAAAGTCGCTCTGGAAGGTGATTTCACCCACGACCGAAGCTCTGGGATTGTCGTTGCCCAGCACAGCGCACTCGACCTCGCGGGCCACCACCCCAGCTTCTACAATGAGGCGGCGATCGTAGCTGGCGGCGCTGTCGAGGGCCGCTTCTAGCTCTCTGCGGCTGTTGACCTTGGCGATGCCGACGGAGGATCCTAAGTTAGCCGGTTTGACGAAGCAGGGATAGCCCAGCTCGGCTTCGATGCGATCGCACAATTTAGGAAATACGCAGGGATTTGACCACACCTCAGCCCGACTGACTGGAATGTACTTCACCTGCGGCAGTCCGGCCTGGGCAAAGGCCATCTTCATGGCAATCTTGTCCATACCCAGCGCCGATCCCAGCACGCCAGAGCCGACAAACGGCATTTGCAGGAGCGTCATCAGCCCTTGCACCGTGCCGTCTTCACCGTTGGGTCCGTGCAGCACCGGGAACCAGACATCGATTTCTGAAAGCTGCTGAAAAACGGGCAGGCGACCCAGGGGAGAAGGCGCAGCCGGAGCCATTGCGCCGAAGCTATTCTCGCCAGCGGGCTCAGCGGCAGGCTCAGCAGATCCAGTCAGCATTAGGGGCCGACCCGTTGTCAACACCTGATGGGCCACCTCACCAAACAGCCAGCCGCCCTCTTTATTGATGTGGATCGGCAGCACTTCATACTTGTCGGCGTTGCCCCCACTGCCCAGGGCACGGGCAATTGCCTGGGCAGAGCGAATAGAGACTTCGTGTTCTCCCGAGCGACCCCCAAAGATCAGCCCAACCCGCAGTTTTGCCATAGCCCTACCCTCCTGGCTGAATGTTGCGCTTTATTGCGGATAGGGTATCACAGAGTGCTGCCGTCGCTGCTCAAAAAGCCGCAAAAGAAAACCCCTGAGATCCCTCCAGGCATCTCAGGGGTTAACAATCAGGGTGCATCTACCATTCCACTCTTCCAAGCAGGCCATGCCTATCCGGAAAGTTCGGAGCTGATTTTTAAAACATGGCGTTAAGGCGGTTCCTCAACAGACAGGGGGCAGGCAAGCTCAATCAGGTTGCCGTCTGGGTCGCGCAGATAGATGGACTGAATCGGGCCAGTAGCGCCGGTGCGTTGAACCGGACCGACCAAGATGGCAATGTTGAGCGCATGGAGATGTGCGATCGCACCCTCTAGCGGCGTGACCAGCATCAGACAAAAATCTGCTGACCCCGGCTGGGGGCAATCAGCATGAGGCTGAATCTCAGCCCCGGCCTGATGCAGATTGATTTTTTGGTGACCAAACTGTAGCGCTTTTCGGTTATTTCCGAAGGTAATGACTGCCATTCCCAAAACCTGACTGTAAAACCGACAGGTAGCTTCTATATCTCGAACAGTCAGGACCCAATGATCTAAGTGAGAAATCTGTACCATGCGGGTAAATTCGCAGCTTCAGCCCCCCTGGACTCCATAGGAAATGGAGCCACAACAGTGGATAATGCCATAGGACATGGTGTAGCAGTGGCGACGGTGAAGTATTTCTTTCTGTCAGACGGTTGGATTACAGGTCGGGTATGGGAATTTGGCGGACTCTGGGATGAGTTGACCTGGCAGCGCCGACCCCACATTTGTCGTCTCAACTTATTTATTGAAGAGCGGGGCGAAAAGCTCTGGCTCTACCAGGTGGAAGACACTGTCTTGATGGTCGAGGTCAAGCCCCAAGATGTCGCTAAACCCGCCATTGGCAACGTCGTTCTTAAGCGCCTCATTTCTGCCGAACAGGCGATTGAGCGCCTGTGCGAATCCCAGTCAGTCCAGCTGCCTGAAGTAGACGGGTAAGCAGGTAAGTGAGTGTTCTTTGACTTTGGCAGTGCGGCTCAGCGCTAACGTCTAGCGTAGGGGCACACAGCCGAATCCCAACTCTAAAGTACTCATTAGACACTGGTGGCAGATCAGCAGCATAAAGGGCCTTAATTCAAAGAATTAAGGCCCTTTTCCAGCGAAGGATTCTACCGCTAATGCGGGCCAGCTAGAAACCAGGTGTGACAGGTCCCGCCGCTGGCAGGTTGCTAATGGCCCGCTCTAAAGCCGCCAAGGAGCGGTTGTAGCCCAGAATCGCTCGCACCAGGTTGCCCTCCGCCTCGGTCAACTCACGGGTCGCGCTCAGCACATCAAGCTGAGTGCCCACCCCCGCATCAAAGCGCAGCTGCGCTAGCTCCAGCGCCTCTCTGGCCTGCTCCACCGCCAGCTCCGCCGTGCCGATGTTGTCCTGGTTCGCCACCAGGTTGAAGTAAGCCTGCTCCACTTCCAGCCGCACCCCATTACGAGTATCGGCAAACTGG
>JACVRP010000558.1 GCA_014534385.1 Cyanobacteria bacterium Co-bin13 | reverse complement strand
GGACCAGTTAGAGTCAGTCATGGGAAGGCTTCCATCAAAAATGAAAGAATTATGAAACGAATACGGATAGTGTAGCCTGAAAAATGAAACGATTATGAAACTATTTCACCGCAAATGCTGAAGAACGCCCTCCGTCGCCAGTTGTGGCTTGGCACCGCCGCTGCTCTAGCCCTGGGGATAAGTAGCTGTGATACCCCTGGCGCAGGCCCAGGCTCAACAGATGAGCTGCAGGTCGTAGCTACCAACACGATTCTGGCGGATCTGACAGCTCAGGTTGGTGGCGATGCTGTTCAGCTCACCAGCCTGCTCACCCCCGGCGATGACCCCCACGTCTATGAGCCTGTGCCCCAAGACACCGTGGCCATTGAGCGAGCCAACCTGATTCTCTACAACGGCTATAACCTGGAGCCAGGCCTGATTCGGTTGGTTGCAGGCGCGGGGGCCGAGGACCGGGCACTGGCCGTGGGCGAGGTAGTGGACCCGCTAGATTTTGAATACGAAGGCCAGATCGAACCCGATCCCCACGTGTGGGGAGACGTGGCCAATGCGATCGCAATGACCAACACCATCCGCGATGCCCTGATTGAGCTGTCTCCCGAAAACGCCAGCCTCTTCACCGAAAACGCCCGCCAGCTCACCGAGCAGCTAGCTGCCCTAGATAGCTGGGTCGCTGAGCAGATTGCTACCATCCCAGCCGACCAGCGCCAGCTCGTCACCACCCACGACGCCTTTCAGTACTATGCCAACGCCTACGGGCTGACCGTGGCAGGCACCCTTATCGGCATCAGCACCGAGGAGCAGCCCAGCGCCCAAACGGTTAGCCAGTTAGTGCAGGCAATTCGGGCAACGGGCGTGCCCACCATCTTTGCCGAAACCACAATTAACCCTGCCCTAATTCAGACCGTGGCCGAGGAAGCGGGTGTCAATCTGGCCCCCGAGGAGCTTTATTCTGACTCAATTGGGGCACCCAACAGCGATGGCGACAGCTACATCAACATGATTGCGGCGAATACCTGTGCGATCGCAACCGCCCTCAACGGCACCTGCACCCCGTTTGCCCAGGGAAATTAATACCAACATGCGACTATAGGAAACATCTTGCCATCTTCTCGCCGTTCCCATGCAGCTCAGCGTGATCATCCCCTGCTGGAATGCTGAAGCCACGATTGCCCAACAGCTAGAGGCCCTGCGGCTTCAGCACTGGTCAGAGCCTTGGGAAATCATTGTGGCCGACAACGGTTCCACCGATGCTACCCAGTCCGTAGTCCAGCGCTACCAGGCCCTGCTGCCCCATCTGCGGCTAGTTAATGCCGTAGGTAAACAAAGCGCCGCGTTTGCCCGCAATGTGGGAGCCCAAGCCACCGCCGCCCCCCTACTGGCCTTTTGTGATGCCGATGACGAAGTGGGCGAAGGCTGGGTCGCCGCCATCGGCACAGCCTTAAAGCAGCATGACTTTGTCGCCTCCCGATTCGAACACCGCAAGCTCAATCCACCCCACCTGCTCCAGTTTCGCCGCCCCAACCAGGCCAAAGAGCTGATGCAACACCCTTTTCTGCCCCATGCCGGAGCCTGCGGTTTGGGCATTAAGCGAAGCCTGCATCAGCAAATTGGCGGCTTTGACGAAGCTATCCAATTTTTAGAAGATAACGACTACTGTTGGAGGCTACAGCTAGCAGGCGTCTCCCTCCAGTTTGTGGCCGAGGCCGTGGTTCACATCCGCTACCGAGAAACCCTCTTTGCCTCGTTTTTTCAGGCCCAGCAGTGGGGAGAGTGCAGCGTTTTACTCTACCAACGCTTTTTGCCTCAGGGCTATCCCCTCTTTACCTGGAAGGATGGCTGGCAGGAATGGTTTGCCCTGGCCAAGCGCCTGCTGAAGGTGCGCTCAAAAGGAACTCTAGCAAAGTGGCTGCGCGATTTAGGCTGGCGCATTGGCCGGGTTAAAGGAGCCTTGAAGTATCGTATTTTTGCCCTCTAGCCCCGCTGAACGGCTATGTTCACAGCACAACATTCGTTTCGCCAGCGCCTCCACACCTTTAAGCAACAGCGACAGCGCCAATTTCAGGCGTTTCGTCTCATCCGTCAGCTTTACCGGCAGAGTCAGCCCAGGCAGGTCACGACTGCCCCCGCCCTCATCGTTGCGCCCCACCCCGATGACGAGACTTTGGGGTGCGGCGGCCTGATTGCCCTAAAGCGCCAACAAGGCACTGAGGTGAGGGTAGTCATTCTCACCGACGGCAGGGCCTCCCACCCCAGCCATCCCCGCCTACCGACCCAAGAGCTGGTCGCCATTCGCCAGCAGGAAGCGACTCAGGCCCTAGCCGTTCTCGGTGTGCCTCCTGAGGATCTGCATTTTTTCAATCAGCCTGACCAGGGAGTAGCCACTCTGCCGCCGGAGCAGCATCAGGCAGTGCTCGCCCAGCTCGTG
>JACVRP010000577.1 GCA_014534385.1 Cyanobacteria bacterium Co-bin13 | reverse complement strand
GGTCGAAGACGTGGGGCAGTCGGGGGAACCCAATTTGGAGCGGGTGGTGGCGCTGAAGCCGGACTTGATTTTGGGGCTTGACCACAATCAGAACATTTACTCCCAAGCAGCTCAAGTTGCGCCGACGATGCTGTTTTCGTTTGAGCACAGCGGCCAGTGGAAGCAGGTCTTTCAGCGCATGGCGACAGGGGTAGGACGGCCCGAAGCGGCCCAACAGGCTCTGGCGGCTTACGATGCCCAGTTAGCTGATTTCAAGGCTCAGATGGGAGATCGCCTGAATGGCCTTGAGGTTTCGGTGATTCGGATTTATCCAGATACCATCAACCTGTATCTGCGCGACTCTTTTTGCGGCACAGTTTTGCAGGATGCGGGCCTGGACCGCCCTGCGGCTCAAGATATTGGCGCAGAAGAAGCGGCGGCTCGGTTTAACAACCCCATTCAGGTCAGCATTAGTCGGGAACTGTTTAGCCAGGCCGACGGGGATGTGATTTTTCTCTGGATCGGTGAGAACACGGCAGAAGGTGCAGAGTCGGCACAGCAGCGGCTGCAGGCTTTACAGCAAGATCCGCTGTGGCAGCAGCTTAAGGCGGTGCAGCAGGGCCGGGTATATGAGGTGCCAGGCTATTGGATTGGTAGCGGTCCCATTGCCGCTAACCGCATTGTCGATGACCTGTTTAAGTACCTGATAAGCGATTCTCAGAGTTAAAAACGATGGTTAAACATCTTCTGATCGTCTGTGAAGCCTGTGGGGCACCGACCAACCCAGAAAAGCCTGAGGCGCAAACCGATGGTTCTCGCCTGTTAGAGCAGCTCAAGCAGCTCCATCAGGACTGGCCTTGCCGAGACCAGCTCGATCTTGAAACCACAAGCTGTCTCTGTGTCTGTGATCATCCGTGCGCGGTAGCCTTAGTGGGTACCCACAAGCCAAGCTATCTCTTTGGCGATTTGTCGTCTTTGGAAAGCGCTGCCGATTTACTCACCGCTAGCGAGCTGTATCTAGAGAGTGAAGATGGCTTTGTTGCGGCCTTTCGTCTGCCCTCTGGGCTCAGACGATGCCGACTGGCGCGGATCCCGCCTGCCCCCTAAGTAGAACACGAACTCTGCTCCCGTGGATTTTCTGCAGAATTCGGTCAGACTACTGCCCAAGGTTGTAGCTTACAGCTATTTTCGCTTGGGTTCGCTACCCATCCACCCATCCACAAAGCCGCTGGCTTATTAGTCTGAAAATCGCTGTAACGCTCTGCTCCATGTCTCCTGCCCCTCCCTCAATCTGGCAGCTGCTCTGGCCCATGATTCGCTATGCTCAGCGGCTCTACTGGGGCGATACGCTCCTTTGGCTGTTTATCTTTGGGTTACCGGCAGTGCCGGGGCTAATTATCCGCGAGTTTTTCAATACCCTGACGGCAGAGTCAGCGTCGGGTCTGTCGCCCTGGGGCTGGATTGCGCTGCTGCTAGCGGTTGGTGCAGCCCGGATTGTGGCAATCTTTGCCGGACGCATCACCAAGACTCAGCATCGTTTCACCATGAGCGCGTTGGTACGGCGTAACCTGCTGGGGGAACTGCTGCAGCACCCCGGTGCCGAACCGTTGCAGCTGGGAGAGAGCGGACCCACCGTGTCCCCTGGCGAAGTGCTCAGCTACTTTCGCGACGACGCCAGCCAGATTGAGGACGTTGTCGTCGGCACTAACGAAATTTTTGGCGCGGGCATCTTTGCCCTGGGGTCGGTGGGGCTGCTGCTAAGCGTAAACTGGGTAATGACGCTGCTGGTCTTTTTACCGCTGGTTGCGATCGCAGCTCTGGCCCACTACGTCGAGCGTCCCCTGAAGCGCTACCGCCGTGCCAGTCGGCAGGCCACTCAACAGGTCACCGGCCTAATTGGCGAAGTTTTTAGCGCCGTTCAAGCAGTCAAAGTAGCCGGTGCCGAGGCCCCAGTGCTGGCCGAACTGGAGCGGCGCTGCCATATTCGCCAGCAGCAGATGGTGCGAGATCGGGTCTTCTCTGCGGTGCTAGACTCTGGCTTTGAAAATATCGTCAGCATCAGCACCGGCCTGCTCCTGCTGTTGGCCGCCCAGTTTATGCAAAGCAACACAGGGGAGCTGAGCGTAGGCGACCTAGCCCTATTTATCTATTACCTCTCCTTCATCACCGAGTTCTTCGGCTTCTTCGGCGGCTTTTTAGCGGTCTCAAAGCAAAGCGAAGTGTCATTTGAGCGGATGGGGGATCTGGTGGG
>JACVRP010000058.1 GCA_014534385.1 Cyanobacteria bacterium Co-bin13 | reverse complement strand
GTATAGCTCAAGAATAGTCTGCTTGTCTGCGTCAGACAGCTTGCTCGGTGCCATGAGGTACGTACTCGCCTAAGTCATCGCCATCTAATATCTTAGTTCCCTAGTTAGGCTCTGCGACGTCGGGCACTGCGCCGAGACTGGGTAGAAATTGCGTGCTCTACGACGGCTCCCAGGCCGAAGAAGATAGCTGAGAACGTCCAAAACACTTCCCAAAGGCTGCCTTCCTGATAGGTGCCCACGTTGACAGAATAGGCAAAAAACATATCGGCAATGTAGAGACAGAAAGCTGCGATCGCAATCAGCTTCCACGATTGAGAAAACCGACCGCCCCAAAAAGCTACCAGCAGCGTCGCCGCAATCACCAGCAAAATACAGTCAGCCACAACATACAGCAGCCCCACCGCTGACTGAAATGGCTCTAGTCGCTGGTCCAGGGGCAGCACCCAGGCCGGTGCCGTATTGGGTTCCTCTGGCGCAGGCACTGCCGGAGCCGCCCCAGCCGGTAGAGGCTGCTGCGGTGCTGCGTTTTGTACCAGCTGCACCAGCGGCGGAGCTGTCTGAGCTTCAGACAACGGCCCGGCCACCTGGTAGTTAACGAAATAGGCAATCAAGACACCGCCCAGACCCAACCCCGACACAATTAACCACTGAGGGGGCTCCAGGTTCAGCCGTCGAGGCAGTACTGCCTGCAGCATTCCTCCGGCCAAAAAGACATAGCTGAGGATATAGAAGAAGTCTCCCAAAGATACCGCCGGGTCGAGCCCCCAGACATTGCCCCACAAAAAGAACAGGAGGTTGCCGAGCGTGTAAGACAGCAGCCCCAAGCCAATCCAGAGCCAGACACCGCGACCGCTGACAATCTGCGAACTGCGCCAGTTGCGAAAGCACAGCGCAGAAGATACCGCAAATGCCCCCGTTTCCAGAATGGTAATGCCTATCAGGAACCAGCCAGGCTGTTCACCATCTACGCCCGGAGAGCTAAACAACAGGAAAAACAGCAGCGCCACAATCCCCCAGGCAACACCCAGAGCAACTGTCAGCGTCGTCAAAGAGCGAGAAGATGCAGCAGAGGCAGACTTGCTCAACGGTAGACTCCTTACACAACGGGATCAGAAGAAATCAGAACACTGACCAGGAAACTATCGCACCTGATTTCTTCCTATGCTTGCGATCACCAGATTACGTAAGCATTGTAGCGGCGAAGTATTGTCCTGTTCAGTCAGGGTGGCACAATCACACCCGATACTGTCCGACAGTCAACGATTCTTAAAAAGACAAATCCCTTCCTAGAGTCAAAGCCTAGAGCCAAAGCTTACCGGAAGGCGACTGCTGCAGCCACCGCAGCACCATCTGTCGGTCGTTGGCAGACATATCTTCCAGCGCTTCCATAGCCCGCTGAACGAAGGTAGCATTGCCAAAATATTCCTTGCCAATCCGGTAGGCTTCCCCGAGCAGCCGCTGTAAATGGTGCTCCTGCCAGGGCGGCACCTGAGGCATAGCCAGCGGATCGACCGTCAGCAGCACCTTTACCGCTTTAGCAGAATCGGCCATCGGGAACCGCCATTCTCTGAAGGTGTCGGCAAGATCTTTCTCAAACAAGTTGGCCTGTTTTGCTCCCAACAGGTCTTCTACATCAATGTAGAGCACCTGCAGCAGCAGCAGGCAGGCCTGAATAAACGCCTCATTAGCCGGAACCTCCGCCCCTGGCGACTCTTCCTCAAACTGGTCAAGCCGCACCTTACCCCAAATACTGAAGCGATCGGGTTCCTCTAGCAGCACGCAGGCTTTGCCCTTGTTGTCGGTCAAGTCTCGCCAGAGTGACCTGGCTTCCTCCTCCTGAGCGGCGGTAAACACACTCAACAGACGAAAGGTCTGACCCTGATAGGAGAGAATTGGAATCTGCTGGTCTTTGTTAGGATGCGGAACGTTTTTAATTTCAACATCCTGCCGCTTGAGAATAAACATGACGTGGCCTGTTTACTCCTATGGAGGTCAGATACCTGATTGAATGGCTGCAGCAGGCGATTTCACGCTAATGCGTGCTGACCCCACCGCTCCTTAGGAGTATTGCACCCTAAAGTCGCCCAACAGCCTCACCTGGTAGGGTTGCTCTATTCTAATGAGCTATCTGTTTACTAATACCCTATCTCAGTCTTTTTCAAGCAATGCTGATAATTTAATGGACAGGGCAGCCCCTCAAGGACAGGGCAGTCCAGGACAAGAGCAGTCTTGCTTAGATTTCCCTCCGAGTTGCTAGATCCCATCTACCCCGCTAATATTTGGAAGCAACCCTGCTAGATCTGAGAACATGCCCACGGCATTCTCAGCCCGCCAGGCAGCAAAAGGGTCCTTAGCTCAGGGGATAGAGCAACCGCCTTCTAAGCGGTCGGTCACTGGTTCGAATCCAGTAGGACCCGTTGGAAAAACAGATGGTTAGAGCAGAGGTGGTCGAAGCCTGCATTCGAAGGCAGAGGTTTGCAGCTGCCTGACTCGGTCTAGAGATAATCCTCCCTGTAAAGATTTTATGTTTACTCTCGATTTGCGTTGGGCAGCTTCTCGGATAATGGGGGTTAACCCGCCCGACTCATCTATATGGCTGTCAAGAAGAACGACCTGGAATTTTACGACCTAAACGCTGAGCGCTGGTGGAATGAGGATGCCGACATCTATGCCCTTTATCACCTGAACAAGCCTCGGTTTGAGTTTTTTAACCGCTATGTTTCAAGCTGGCAGGGGTTGAAGGTTCTAGATGTGGGGTGTGGGGGTGGATTTTCCTGCGAGTTTATGGCAGGTATGGGAGTGAGCGCCTATGGCCTTGACCAGTCCTCAAAATGCATTGAAGCTGCACAAAAGCATGCTGTGGCAAGCGGCTTTGATATCGACTACCGCTCAGGCCTCGCAGAGAATATGCCTTACGCAGACAATACGTTTGACGCGGTTATCTGCGTTGACGTTTTAGAACATGTGCAGGAAGTGCCTAGCGTCATCGCAGAGATTTTTAGAGTGCTAAAACCCAGCGGCTTATTTTTCTTTGACACTATCAACCGCAACTTCAAGTCCAGGTTTGTGATGATATGGCTGATGGAGAATGTTCTGGGAGAGATCCAGAAAGGCGTCCATGACTGGGATAAGTTCATCAAGCCGGAGGAACTCGCTGAGCTACTGCAGGAAAGAGGGTTTTGCGAGCCGGAGTTTAAGGGGTTTGACCTCTTCGGAGAAGCCTTACGGTTAAATCTGGCTAGCTACCTAGCCTACAAGCGAACAAATACGATAAAAGTCGCTATTAACGAAGATATTTCTATTAACTACATCGGCAAGGCCATTAAGTCTGCCCTGTAGGGGTAGGGGGGTTGGAACGCATCACAATCGCCATTGTGGCAATGCCTGCAAAGGCAAACCCGGCGCAGTGCGCCGGGCTGACAAGACGGGGATTCAGGAAAGTCCAGCCGGAATCAAACAAACTTACTTGCTTGCCTTACAGGGTGAAGCCGGGAGGTAGGATGACCTGATCCACAACGTGGATCACACCGTTGCTAGCTTCAACGTCGGGCTGAATCACGCGGGCGTTGTTGACGTTTACTGACTGAGCACCTGAATCAACCTCTACATTCAGGGACTGCCCAGAGATGGTTTCGACTTCACCAGCCTCGATCTGATTTGCGGGCAAGTCCTGAGGCACCACGTGGTAAGACAGCACCTGCACCAGGGCATCCCGGTTTTCAGGGTCTAGCAGCCGTTCGCGGGTAGCAGCAGGGATAGCTTCAAAAGCCTCGTTGGTGGGAGCAAAGACTGTGTAGGGGCCGTCGCCACTGAGGGTGTCTTCTAATCCAGCCGCTTCAATGGCGGTATTGAGGATGGAGAAGGAATTGTCGAAGGAAGTGATCTCGGCGATCGTGCGAGTGGCGGTGGTGTCAGTGGCGGTGCCTTCGGCAGGAGTGACGGCGGGGGGCTGATCCACGCCAGGAGCAGTCGCAGTAGGCGTCTGGGTGGGAGTCTGGGCCGTGGGGGTATCGCAGGCAGCAATCACAGGCAGCGCTAGCAGGCCAACGGTCATTCCCAAGAGAGTCTTAACGGGTTTACGCAGCATGAAAATCTCCTAGCTTCACAGAGGTTCAAAAGTGCTTTTCTTTACTATTACTAAGAAATATGACGAGATTATGACAGGACACCTAGAGGTAGATCTGGGCTAGCCTAAGCGCGTCAAGGGGCGTAAAAACACCGTGAAGAACCCGAAATAGGTGAACGAACTCGAAATAAAAGATTGGACGCGATCCGCGTCTTCACAAGCCAATGAGAAGGGTTTGAATTAGCCGTCTTTGGAGCCTTGGAAGGCGTCGATACCGAGCAGGCTGATCAGCACTCCGGCAATGGGAATTGATAGAAAGACGCCGACTAGTCCAGCAACTCTGGCCCCAACTAGCAGGGCAAAAAACATGACCACCGGGTTCATGTTGATTGAGCCCTGCATGATTCGAGGCATGAGCAGGTTTTCTTCGACCTGCTGCAGCAGGATGCAGCCGACGATCACCTTGAGGCTGAGAAAAATACCCTGGGGCAAGATGATTAGGGCAACCAGGCTAATGCCCAGAGTGGCTCCAATGCCGGGAATTAGATCAAATGCGCCGGCGATCGCAGCAAGCACCAGCGGGTAGGGCACCCCCAGCAGCACAAATACCAGAAAGGCCGACACCCCAAAGAAAATCGACAGCAACAGCCGCCCCCAAAAAAAGCCCAGGAAGTTAGCTTGAATGGCGGTGGTCAGATTTTCCTGCTGTTCGGGGGGCAATAGGTTCACGCCAAAGTTCCAAAGCTGGCTGCCCTCCAGCAGCATAAAGAAGGCAACTACCGCAATCAGAATCAGATCGACGAATCGGAGGAGAAATCCCTGCAGGGTGGTAAAGCCCAGGCCAACGATGCCCAGTGCCTGTTGGCGTAACGGCTCTTCTAAGGTGCTGAAATCAATGGGAATGTCTTGGTTGCTGAGAAAGACCTGGGCTTGATTGAGCAATGCGATCGCATATTCAATGAGCTGTGGGGCCTGCTCAATCAGCTGCTGCGCCTGGGAGAGCATGGTCAGCCCCAGCGTCGCAATCAGGCCAGCCAGTCCCAGCAGGCTCAGCAAAAAAACCACCATCACAGCGACCCAGCGGGGCATCAGCCGCGTTGCCCAACGCACTGGGTAATTGAGCAAAAAAGCCAAAATAGCGGCAAAGACAAAAACGACGATAACCGTCTCAAAATAGGCCAGCACCTGCACTGCGGCCCAGCTCAAAACAAACAGCAGCAGGTAGCGAATTAAGCGGGGATTGTTGAGATTCTGCCATACCCGCCGAGGGTTAAGTCCCGAGCTATCCATAGCCACCCTGACCTTTTTATCTGGCGTTTATTATCCGGCATTACCGGGCAGAATCGTCTGAGCGGGCAACGGCAAAGTCAGAGGGTACAATCGGCGCGCCCTGCTGCCGGGCATAGACTTTGGTAAACGCAGCCCCAATAAATAAGATGTTGGCTGCGTAGAAGATCCAGGTGATCACGATCAGGAAAGAACCCGCTACCCCATAGGCCGACCCCACATTCGCCATGTTAAGGAAAATTCCGAAGAAAAACTGACCCACCAGAAAGAGAAGGGCTGTAATCAACGCGCCCACCAGGGTGTCTTTCCAACGAATCTCCACGTCCGGCAAAATGGTATACATCAGGGCAAAGACTGCCGTCATGCCGCCAACGGAAACGACCCGCTGCAGCACCTGCCATAGGTAGCTCGCCCCCGGCAACTGCTGATTTAGGGTAGAGACCACCGCTACCAGCAGCGTATTGGCCACTGTGGAGACTAGCAGTAAAAACGCCAGCACCAGAATCATGGCAAAAGACAGCAGCCGCTTACGCAAAAAGTGAAAGATGTGCCGACCGGGCTCAGGTCTCACATCCCAAATCCGGTCCAGCGAGTTTTGAATTTGGGCAAACACGCCAGAGGCCCCAAAGGCTAGAAATCCCAGATTGAGTACCAGCTGCAGCGTTCCCTCGCCGCTCTGGTCGCGCATGTTTGCGATCGCAGTGCCGAGCAATCCCGCCCCTTCGGCCCCCACCAGTTCTTCTAGCTGGGCCACAATCTGCTCCTCAGCGGCCACCTCCCCAAAAATCGCGCCCACTATCATGATCACGATAATTGCCAGCGGGGCCAGGGTAAACACCGTGGAGTAGGCCAGCGAGGAAGCCAGCAGAGACACTTCGTGGGATTGCCACTCGACCACCGTGCCTTTGAGTAAGCGCCGGGCTTTTCTAAAGCTGCTCATGGATCTGCTGTCGGAGAAGGGCCGTTTTCTGAGTTTGGGGAACTGCTTTCTGACGAAGAGGGGCGCAGCGGCAGCACCACCGCCTGCTGACCGTTGCTGGTAGGGGTCTGTAGTTTGACGGTATAAATCTCAGTAGGCATGTCGATCTCAGCCTGCTGCAGCGATTCTTTAACCGCCTGGACAGCCCGCGACGTACTTTCTAGAAACGACAGCCGCCGCGAATTAACCCAGATTCGCACCTCGATATTGACCGTGCTGCTGCCCAGCTCTCGCACCAGGATATCTGGCGGCGGGTCGGGCTCCACCCCGGTCGTGGCCAGCACCGCCTCCCGTATGATTTGCTTAGCCCGATTGATGTCAGACCCAAAGTCAATGCCCACGCTGAAAGTGCTGCGGCGAATCGTAGCGGTTGTGTTGTTGACAATGCTGCTGTTGAAGACTTCCTGGTTGGGAATGTAGACCATGCGGCCATCGTAGGTCTTGATGGTGGTGGCCCGCAGCTGGATCTGGGTAACGGTGCCCTCGTAGTCGTTTAGCACAATCTGATCGCCCAGCCGAAAGGGCCGCGAGGCCAGCAGCACAATGCCGGAGAAATAGTTGCTCAGCACATCTCGCAGGCTAAAGCCAATGGCCACGCTAGTGAGGCCCAAAGTCCCCACCAGCGTGGTAAAGTCGAGCCCCAGCACGCCCAGCGTGACAATCGCGCCCACAACCCAAACGGCCCCGTAGCCCAGGCGGCTCACCAGCACTTTGGAGTTGTGATCAACCTCCCAGTGCTGGGCTCCGGTCATCATCAGGTGGCGCACGCTGGCCGCCAGCAGCCAGGTCACGGCCACGACCAGCACTGCCCCAATCAGCGCCGGCAGCTGATCAATGACATCCCGCTGAAACTGCCGCACAGTGGAATAGAGCCGCTGCCCCACGTCAATCGCTAGAGGCGGCTGGTCAAAGGACTCGCTCAGCTGGTCAGCCCACTGCTGGGCCAGCGTCTCAACGGGCTGATTAAAGTCCTGGGAGTCTTGCTGAGTGACCGTCATCAAGACCCGGTTATTCACCTGCAGCGTGGCGATGCCCCGCGTCGGGTCAGGCTGCACCGTTACCCTTTGGGTGAGCGGGGTTCGGTTCTGGGTTAGCAGGCTGGCAATGCGCCGGTTAATGATTTGAGCCCGCTCCGCCGCACTGAGGTCAGAGAGGCCCCCAATTTGAAAAACGGGCTGGCCCCGCACGACAACATCGGCAAAAAACAGGCCCTCTGTAGGCGCAGCTCCCACCGCAGGCGCAGCTTCCGTCGTCGCAACAGCTTCTGGGGCTATCTCCTGGGCCTGGCTCTGGAACAGCTGCCCCCCCAGATTCAGCCCCAAAATCAGAGCCAGGGTGACTCCCAGGATAAACGCCCAGCGCTGTCGAGTTCTGGCTCTAGGTATCATGCGATCGCATCGTGACTACTGGAGCTAAGCGCCTATTGCAGGTTAGGCGACTCCTCCACCTCAAGGTTAACCTGGGCATTTTCAGGAACAACCCAGTAGTAAATAGTTTGAGCCCCAACGCGCACCACCTCATCCGGCTCCCAATCGCCCATGTCAAAGGCGTGGGAGACAATTCGGGTGCCGGGCTGCAGCTCCTCCAGCAGGCGGGGCCGCAGTCTCAGGTTTAGCTCGGGCAGCAGGTAGAGCGTGACCACCGTGGCCTCGCTAAAGTCCGTCTGGAACAGATCTTCCTGACGAAACTCGACTAAATCGGTAACGCCTGCCTGCTGCGCATTTTCGTTGGCTTCTCGAACGCGCTGAGGGTCGATATCAATGCCAATGCCGCGCGCCCCTACCTGTTCAGCCGCTGTGATCACAATCCGGCCATCGCCACTGCCCAGGTCATAAACCAAATCATCTGCCTGCACATCGGCAATACGCAGCATTTCCTCAACCACGGGCTGGGGCGTGGGCACATAGACTACATCGGGGCCCCGGTTGGGGTTGGCGGTCGGATCTAAAGCCGGCGCTGTCTGGTCTAGCTGGGCCTGGGTTGGGCCTGGGGAAGTTTCTGCCTCAAAGTCTCGCCCAGGGGTGCATCCAGCTACACCCAGACCAAGAAAGCTAAGGCCCGCTAGCAGCAGGGATACGCGTTTGTGGGGTTGCATAGCAGATCTCTCCGTAGATTAAAGATGACAAGACACACACCAACGGGAGGGCAACCACCACCGCTACACCGCACCGACACGGCCCAGCTGCACTAGGGGCGAGGCGGCCGAGAAAAATCTCGGTGCAGCAGGGGTAAGCCCAAGGCCAGCACAGCCACACCTAGCAGGGCACCCATGCCGGTATAGGCCAGGCTGGCATACAGCAGATAGACACAAACAGCGCAAAAGAGCAGGGGCACCGCTGGGTAGAGCGGCACCTGAAAGGGCCGCAGCCGGTTGGGCTCCCGCAGCCGCAGAATGATCAAAGAGGCGGTGCTGAGCAGAAAGAAAAACCAGAACACCGGAGCGGTATAGTCCACCATGGTTTCGAACCCCTGGCGGGTAAAGGTGCCCAGGCCCACCAGGGCCAGTGCGATCGCACCCTGCAGCCCGTAGGCAGCCGTGGGTGCACTAGGGCCAGGCTGCCATTTCCCCAAAAAGCTTAGCGGTGAGATATCTTGCCCCACGGCATAGTTGGTGCGGGCCCCGGTAAAGATCGTGGCGTTAATCGATCCCAGCGTTGCCAGCACAACCAGCAGGCTAATCAGGGCCGCGCCCGGTTCGCCCACGGTGCGCCGCAGCAGGTCTGCCCCCACGGCACTGGAGTTGGCCATGCCAACTACGCCCAGCCCACGCAGGTAGGCTAGGTTGACCAGCAGGTAAATGCTGGTGATGATGCCGATGCTCCAGAGCAGCGATCGCACCATGTTGCGCCGAGGCCCTGCAATCTCGGCCGAGATGTAGGCAGCCTCGTTCCAGCCGCCGTAGGAAAGCAGCACAAACACCAGGGCCAGTCCCCAGGCCGGAGACTGGCCAAAAGCAACGGTCGCCGCTGGGGCTGCCGCTGGGGCCAGGGCCAGGCCGATCACGACTACCAGCAGCAGGCCCAGGATGAGCGCTGAGGTGAGCCAGGTCTGTACCCGCCCGCTATGCCGCAGCCCCAAAATGTTTAGCCCCGTCAGCAGCACAATTGCCAGCGCTGCGTAGATAGCAGGCGAATACCCAGGCAGCGGCAGCAGCTGCGAGGCATAGTCGCCAAAGACAAAGGCCAGCAGCGCAATTGAGCCGGTCTGGATTACGGTCATGCGGGCCCAGGCAAACAGGGTGGCTACTGGCTGCCCAAAGGCCCGCTGCAGGTAGTAGTAGTTGCCGCCAACGTGAGGATAGGTGGTGGCCAGTTCGGCGTAGCACAGCGCCCCCAGCAGCGAAATTAGGCCCCCCAGCAGCCAGGCTGCAATCACGCCTCTAGCGCTGCCGAGATTGTCCGCTACCAGCGATGGGGTTTCAAAGATGCCCGCCCCAATCACGATGCCGACGATCAGTGCGATCGCACCCGGCAGATGTAGCTGCGGCTTGCGAATCTCCAGGGAGGGAGATCGCTCCAAAAGAACGAAATTGTCAGATCTACTCACGTTATTTGATCGCAGAAAAATTTGATCGCAGAAAAGCGGAGGTTAACCGTCTCGTTCAGATACGGCTCAAGATGCCGCTTGCGCTTGGCTGCAAGCCTGATCCCATGATTGGCGGCAAATGTGAAGCAAAAATGACGATAGGCCCTCTGCCCCGTTTATGGAGTGGCTTTTGTTTGCTAGATCACATCGGGATGTAGGGGGTCTGGCTTTATCCCTTTGGGGAGATACCGGCAAGATGGGGGAATTGAACACTGATATAGAGAGGGGCCTAGTAGGGCTCAATCTCTGCCAACCCTATGTCTTTTCGCGCAAGTTATGTCACCCCAGAACCCCGCAGACAATTCGACACCCTTACCGAGCACCTTTAATCCGGAGGAGCTGCAGTCTAAGGAAGTCAAAGACGAGACCCTAAAAAGACTAGAGCAGGATCAAAGCCAGGACAGCCGCACTGGGAAAATTGATAGCGATGAAATTGCCCACTCGGCTGACGGCAGTGAGTCTACTTTTGCCGAAGGTCCCGACACGGTTGCCGCTACCGAAATGGGCATTATGAGCACACCAGATTAATTAGGTGTAACCGCCTCCAGGCATCTTTAAAGCTGCAGAATTACTCGGGCAAGATTGAGGTAAATCAAGACGCCCAAGACATCCACAGCTGTAGTAATAAAAGGGGCCGACATCAGGGCCGGATCGAGCTTAAAGGAGTTAAACAGGTAGGGCAAGGCCGAGCCAGCTAGGGAAGCCATTGCTGAAATCGCGGAGAGGCTAATGCCCACAACCAGCGCTACGCCTATTTCTCGATACAGCACCGTGGCCCAGATAAAGACAACCACGCCCAGCATTATGCCCAAAATGGTTCCGGCCAAGGCCTCCCGCCAGATCACCCAGAGAGCACGCTTCATGCGGGTTTCCTCAGTGCTAAGGCCACGAATGACAACAGTCGAGGACTGGGCACCCACGTTGCCCCCCGTGTCGATCAGCAGGGGGATAAACGCAGCCAGAGTAATAACCCGCTCTAAAACCTCTTCCTGGTTGCTAATGACCGCCGCCGTCATCGTATTAGTGACCAGCAGCACCATAAGCCAGACCACTCGTTTACGGGCCACCGTAAACAGATTGGACTGAAAATAGGAGTCGCCGCCAGACTGCACACCCCCTAGAGCATAGATATCCTCGGTGGTTTCCTGCTCTAGCACGTCTAGCACGTCGTCAATAGTGACAATACCGACTAGGCGCTGCTCACTATCGACAATGGGCAGGGCGACAAAGTCATAGCGCTGGATCAGACGAGCGACTTCCTCCTGGTCAGTATCGGTGTGGGCAAATACCACGTTGCGAATCATCAGGGCACCGATAACCTGATCGGGAGGAGCCACCACCAGTTCTCGCAGGGAGAGCAGGCCGGTCAACTGTCGATTGGTGTTGGTCACATATAGGTAAGCAATGGTTTCGGCCTGCTGGGCTTCTCGCCGAATTTTCTCCAGCGCCTGAGTCACGGTGTGCGCTTCCTTGAGAGACACATACTCTGGCGTCATGATGCGGCCAGCGGTGCCGGGCTTGTAACCCAACAGCAAGGCGGTGGCGCTACGCTCGGTTGGGGTGAGCTGCTGGACAATTTGACGGGCTACTTTAGCAGGCAGTTCATCAAAGAGCCGAGCTCGATCGTCAGGCGACATGCCATCGAAGATGGACTGGACCTCGGGCTGCTTAAAGTCGTCAATCAGGGCCTGCTGAACGCGGGGTTGGAGGTGCTCATAGACCTCAATCGCCTGATCCTTTGCCAGCAGGCGAAAGGCAATCACTTGAGCTTTGTCGGGCAGGGTCTCAATCGCGTCGGCCACATCGGGGGGTTGGATCGGCACCAGCAAAGCTTTAGCAGCCTCAAAGTCTTGATCTTCGATCAAGAGACACAGACGATCGTGCAGCCATTCCTGGTAGGCCTTGTTTGAGTGGGTGGGCGGCATTACAGTCTCGACTGACGGGTCATGCTCCCTTTCCAGGTCTCTCTCCCTCATCTAGAAAAGCCCTCATCATCTACCCCCAGTTTTCGCTCTAATTATGAACGAAAAATGACACTTTGCAATTTCTGCTCTTATAGCGACAGTCAACTGAATCAGGGCGAAGTGCGAAGGTAGAACCCTTGGCTGGAGGCGTTCACACAGCGATGCCCTAGCATCAAGCCCACACACCTCAACTCCATGTTCCAAGCAATGTGGCGACAGCCATATTTCTAAACCCATGCAAACTCAAGCTCTGAAATAGTTGCTTCCGCAGCAGCCAAACTGCATGAGTAAAAAGGTATCTTGCAATTTAACGTTTTCCAAGATCAAGCAAAAAAAGCATTAATTTTAGGGTCCGATCGAGCAGGAAGTATTGACAGTCCTAGCTCGTCATTAACACCTCCTTTTTGTCCATCTTTAAAGTCCTTTGCTTCAGCCATTTATTAATCCTAAATAGGAAATGGTTTGTTGTCATCCAGAGGACTAGGGTTGCATCGACCTGTCCTTTCCATAGTGGAGGCCCTGCTTTCGCAGGCATTTGTGAGGCTTACTCACCCTGTACAAATTCTCGATAGGTGAAACCAATCGAAGGCTTTCTCGCTGCTCATCTGAGGAACCTCAAGTTGTGTTGCTTAGGAGTCACGGTAGAAGGCTCTGATTCCTATCCCTATATCCTCATGCTTCTCTCACCAAACGTTAAGCACTTCCCTTGCAAGCAACCCCCGAGACTAAAATTCCTACTGTAGAGTTCGTGAAACTCACTATTTTATAGCTAAGGGCTTGAGCCATTGAGGAGTCATTCTCAAGTGTTTAACCTATGAAGATAGCTAGACGTTTTTTGCCAACTTCAGAAAATTAAAACAGAGGTGAGGAAATAAGAAATAGGGAGACACCTTATGTC
>JACVRP010000626.1 GCA_014534385.1 Cyanobacteria bacterium Co-bin13 | reverse complement strand
GGCGGGTACGGCAGCACCGGGGGCAGCACAACAGGCCGAAAAGGAACCCGTATCGAAGCACACCAGTCCTGCCACTTGAAAGGCAAAATCCGAGCACTGGTCTGCACAGGCAGCCAGGGAACACGCAGAGCCTCGGCTGCGATCGCACCGTGCATCGCCTCAGCCAACAGCACCTCCGTTGCGCCAATCGCAGCCAGCACCTCCTCCACACTCCAGCGTGGGTCAATGTAGCCAAAGCCAATTTCCTGACAAATTTGCTGCCAGACCTCCCCGGCAAACGTGGCATGGTGAATGTGGGGCATGAACGCATAGGCAAACCGCTTCTGGCCGGAGGGGCGATAGTGCTGCCGCAGCAGAATGGCTCCATCGGTGATAGCAAGCGAATCGGGCAGGCCGAGCCGCCGAGCCGATAGAGGGCCACGCACGCAGTAAATCGCCCAGGCTGGAGGTATCGTTCTCAAAGACCGCTCGTAACCCACCCCCGTAGTGAAGACGACCGCCTGCTGGGCCGACCCTAGCCGCTCGGGCAGCCGATGGTTGAGCAGGGTGCCAATGCCCACAAAAACCGTGGCGGCATCGTCATCAAAGCAGCCCGGCAGGAGCTGGGGCCAAAGCCACAGGTTCAGGCGATCGCCAAAGTTCTCCACACCATCTCGACGCTGGTAGTGAAACAGTTTCATGGTCTATAAATCCTATTCATGCCCCCTGCCTGATAGGCGCGCAGGCCCCTACTGGACTGTCATACCTAAAATGGTGCTTTAGGGTGTCATTGCGAGCGAAGCGCGGCAATCTCTACAAAGTAGCTGCTCCGCAGAGATTGCTTCGCTCTGCTCGCAATGACAATGCACAGTTTTAGCCTTGACAATCCACTACGCCCTGCGAGAATTGCTTGTTCATTAAGAGTCTGACCCACCAGATTTCGGATTAGCGGCAGATGTGCGAGGGTCAAGGACCGGCCCTGAGGTGCGATCGCACCTTCTGCTCCGCCCTGGTCCAGCTCGCCGCCCCCCACCGCTGTCCCAAAACCCTGGCCCTGCCCCAAGCAGAGTAATTACACCAACGCTCATAGGCCGGTACAGCCACCCGATCAACAAAGGTCAGCCACCGCTGCACAGTCACCTCAGGTCGAATGGCCTCTGCCCGTCGCAGGCCATTCTCAACCATCGCTCGGTATAGCCCCACATCCTGCTGCAGGCGTTTCAGAGCTGCTAGAGCCTGGCTGGGCGAACTCACCTCGAAAAAGTCCAGCTCACTTCGGCGCTCTGCCTGGTAGGCCGATTCTTCACCCAAGATAGCTGGCACCCCTGCCAGCCAGGCATTGTACAGCTTAGTAGCAGGCTTATTGTGGAAGTTCTGAGTTTGGCGAGCATCGCGGGCACGAAAACTGCGAACTGCGACCACGACATCGACCTGCCGGTAATCGTGCCAGTCGCAGGGCAATCCCTCAACCGCATGCCATGCATGAGTGCTGATTCTGGGTTGCCAGGTCAGGCCCAGATCCGCCAACGCCTTCTGCCAGGCTGGAGCCGTCAGTTCAGGGGCCAGACTATTCGCATGGCCGAAAAAGGCTATGGTCTGAATGCGATCGCTCCTCAAAGCCGAGCCTTCATCGCCCCGCTGCCGATCTCGG
>JACVRP010000371.1 GCA_014534385.1 Cyanobacteria bacterium Co-bin13 | reverse complement strand
GGCAACAACACATAGTCAGCAGTGGGAATGACCGCAGCCAAGCTTTTGGAGTCCAGCGCTGGCGGGGTATCTACCACCACCAGGGAGTAGTCCTGCACGGCTTTAAGCTTGCTTAAAAGTTTGGGGTTGGTCTCTCGCACAGACTCAAACCCCAGGGCCACAGAACTGCGCTCAATCCACCAGGTAGCCGAAGCCTGAGGGTCAGCATCCACCAGCAAAACGGGCTGAGACTCTGCAAAAATTGCAGATAGATTAATGGCGGTCGTGGTTTTGCCCACACCGCCTTTACCGTTGAGGACAACCAGGACTCTCGCCTTTCCCGGTAAATCAGCTCCCATGCCCCATCCTTATCGATAGCTCATCCGCACTGGACTCAGGAAGACTATACCGTACTGGCAATTTCAATGAGCGTTTGGGGCACATCAATTAAGAAATCAGGTCGATGCCGCTCTAGGGCTGCCCGACTATTAAAGCCCCAGGTCACCGCAACCACCCGAATCCCCACCCGATGGGAGGCATCTACATCCCGGGTTTCGTCTCCTACATAAATCACCTCTGCTGGCCGCAGCCCCTGACGCCGCAGCAGCTGCCGCAGCACTCGATTCTTGCCAAAAACGCTGGCCCCCGTTTCCACAAACCGGAAGCAGGGTCTGAGGCCGTGCACATCGAGAAACAGATGGACATTCTCAGCGGAGTTCGAGGTGACAATACCCAGGCAGTGCCCCTCGCTATTGAGCTTCAGCAGCGCTTCAGCCATGCCCGGATTGAGGCTAAGACGAGGAATTTCAGCCTGCAAATCGCGCCGCACCCGGCGCAGCAGCCGCACCAGCTTGAGCAAAGGAACATGGGTCTGGCGCAGCAGCTGCTCAGCACTCAAATCCCTGAGCCGCTTTATCTCTTCTGTCGTTGCGGCTTCCAGACCAAATTCGGGGGCCAGCCGATTACTAATTTCGACGATGGCCCCCAAAGTATCTGCAATCGTACCGTCGAAATCAAATAAAAAAGTGGTCACAATCGTTTAAAAATTAGCCTCCCCAGGGTCTCCATTCGTTCCAGTCCTCATTGAAAATTGAGGTATCAGGAAACATCACTGGATTGCCGCTGTCTGTAATCTCCTGCCGGAGTGCCTCCAGCAGAGGTTCAGGAGCAGGCAAATTATCCACCAGCTCATACGGATAGACATCCTGATTGAGAACAAAGTCGACGGTGTGACCGGCAGCCGCTCCCACAGACCACTCAAAGGAGTGCACCCGGTAAGCCGCTGCAGCACTGTAGCTGGCAGCAATGCTTTTACTCGATACCAGCATGTTATCGATTTTTTGAGGGATCATGGCCCGCAGCGGAATCTGAGCTGGGTAAGCCTGCCCGTGGGCATCGCGCACGCCGGGTCGCTCAATGTTGCCGGGCTGCTCTGGCGGAGCATCGGCCATGCAGGGGTGAAAGTCAATGGCGTATTGGGCAATACCTACCGAATCAGGGTAAATGCGGGAGCGGGTGCGAATGGGAATCTGCTCAGCAGGCGTCTGCTGTTCAAACACCTGGATTGCCGATAGCCCCGACAAGTAGCGCCGCAGCGACAGGTAACCGATCGGACCCAGGCTTTCCTCATACCGCTCCTGGGTAAAGTCGTTCCAGGAGAAGTCGGCCTCGCTGATCATAAAGCCACTTTCGTAGCCATAGGAGGGTCGCCCAATGATGCGGCGACCCTCTCGAATATAAGGATACTTAGACAGCCCGTGGGCAGTGCCCATGGGGGCATCAAAGCCCTGCAGGTAGCGGTTGTTGGGAAAAGGCTCTTTGACGCTGTCATCCAGGCGCGAATCAGTGGTCCCTGCCACCAGCCAGTAGTAGTAGCCGATAGCGTTTTCCTCGCCCCGGCGCAGGGTTTCGGTGCGCAGGCCACCCCTCCAACCACCGGGTTCTAGCTGGTTGGTCGCCTCTAGCTGGTCATGGGTGAGAATCAGGTTGTCGACAGCGGTGCCCGGGCGATAGTCGTTGCCCCAGGTCCAGTTCTGCATAGAGATGTCGCCGGGGCTAGTTCGAGGAGATCCCAGAACATTGCGCTGCTCCTGAGGATTGGGGCTCCAGAGCCGCCGGTAGGTGAAAACGAAGTCAAAGTAGTCGGCAGGGGTGAAGTTTTGCCGGGGGTTTTCGTAGCTGTAATAGGGTTCGTAGGTGGGGTAAAAGGCGGGCATCTGCTGAGGCTGGGGCTCCTCAGTATTTTCCATCGCGAAGGTATAGGTAAAGCCCTGGGTGCAGTAGGGGTCGCGCTCGGTGACAGGAGAGGAGGGGTTGAGCGGCGAGCGGGGATCGAGCCCCAGCTCGTAGGGCACGTCGGCCAGGGCCACCAGCTCTCCGGTTTCAGTGGCTTCTAGCACGTACCAGTCTGCCGCCCGTCTAGCCTCTGCTCCAGCAGCAGGAGTCGGGGGCACAAACTGAAAGATTTGCTTAGTAAACCGCGCGGAATCTTCGTAGCGATAGGCATCTTCGATAATGGCAGACAGCGGCTCTGTATTAAGCGGCGGAGTGCCAGGAGCCGGGGTGTGCTGAATGGCAATAACAGTCTCAATCAGGCGACCATCGGGGCTGAGAGTGAGGTCTTTAACCACTGTGGAGGGGAACCACTTCAGTTCGCCGCCGCCCCGACGCTCGGCCTCCTGCAGCATATTCGTCAAAATTTTGTTGGCATCGTAGGGCATAAAGCAGGAAGCGCTCACCCAGCACTCGCCAGGGTTGAGCTTGCCGTAGAGCTGCTCGACCCGGTTGCGCAGATCCAAATATCCTCTGGAATAAAACAGAAGCTGCCGCTGCTTCCGCGACTCATCTAGCGCCGTGGTGCCCTGGGACGAAATTTGGCCGCCGACCCAGTCGGTCAGCTCGGTCATGCAGACGGTGCGCCCCGAGAGCAGGCTTTCGTAAGCAGCAGCAGTGCCCGCTAGCCCGCCTCCGACAATGAGAATTTCACATTCGACGGTGGCGTCAAAGGGTCGGGGCAGAATTGGCTGGGGCCGTTGAGCCAGCTCTTGAGAAGCATTTGCAGAGCTGGACTGGGGGGCTATTGCCTGAGCTCCCGCGCTGAGCCCAGAGAGGGGAAGAGAGCTTAGGGTTAAAGAAGAGGCGATGAGGCAGGTAATGGCTTTAAAGGGCCGAGCTTTGATCATCGCAGTCCGACGGGGGCGGCTCATAGTCTTGCAGTATCTAACTTTTTTCCTACTAGCTTAAGGGGAAACGGCCCCCTGTTGGCATACCCTATCTTGGCTTAGGGATTGCTAATCTGACTTCTTTTACCGCTGAGTGTTCCTGCTTTCCCTGTGTTATGGCGGTGGCGGCTGTCGCTGGGCCAGCGCTGCGGTAACTGCCTGCTGCTGGTCCCGCAGCGTAATCCAGCGATGATAGGTGCGATTGTGAATCGCGACTGAGTGTCCCATCATACGGGCTGAGACTGTGTCAGGCAAGCCAAAATGAATGGTGCGAACGGCCCAGGCGTGGCGCAAATCGTAGGGTGAAAAGGGAATCTGGTAGCGGCGAAACTGGGTGGAGACCTGCTGCCCAATCCGCTGCAGAGTCGTGTGGCTCAGGTCGGTCTGCAGCTCCGGTAGGTTAATAAACCTGAGCTGAAAGCAATCTACCCACTCGGGGTAGAAGGGCCAGACATCGTGCAGTCCGGTCTTGGTCGTCTCCAGCACCGTTACAACGGCCTCTTCATTCTCACGCTGCAGACGGCTGTAGTCACAGAAGAAGACTTCGTGGTTGCGGAGCCCGTAGGCAGCCATAATGCCGTAAACAAACCGCCAGGCTGGATTGGGGATGTGGCTGTACCAGGTAACGATCTCTTCGTCGGTCGGGAGCTGCCGCCTCTGAGTGCGGCTATTGCCGTAGGCTCCCCAAAACTGTTTGAGGTCAGTTGGCAACTGGAGACCGCAGAAGTCTGCAAAAGCGGCCAGGGCAGTGCAGCAGACCTGGCGGCTGCGAGAGTGGGGCCGAGTCGTCTGCACCGTCATATAAATAGCTTCTATCTGGCTCAGGCGAGAGTGCTGTTTGGCTTCCTCCGCCAGTTTTCTAAGAAAGGGCGCATAGGCTTTTTCCCAAGTGGTGATCTGGGACGCAGGCAGCGTTTTCC
>JACVRP010000326.1 GCA_014534385.1 Cyanobacteria bacterium Co-bin13 | reverse complement strand
TCAGCCCAGCGGTACCGATGGCAAAGGGAACCACAACCCCAATAACAGCGACCACGGCTGCCTGAGGCCCAACTCGAATCAGCTCTTTGAGGTCTGACTCTAGGCCAATCTCAAACAGGAGGATGACAACTCCCAGCTCAGCCAGTACAGAGATGACTTCGCTTTCTCCGCGAAACACGAAAAGGAGTGATTCGGGATCGAGATCGCTGGTCATATTGACCAGCTGCATTAGTAGGGAGGAAGTTTCACCGCCCCCTTCTGGAAACACGACCAGGTGCAGGGCCGACACCCCCACAATGACCCCGGCCAGAAGTTCTCCTAGCACAGGGGGCAGGTTGATCCGGGCACAGAGTTCGCCGCCCAGCTTGGCAGCTAAATAAATCACGACCAGGCTGAGCAGCACGCTGGCTACCACTATGGGCTCTAGTTCTGCTTCCGAAGAGGCTTCTGCCAGATAGAAGAGGGGGCTATCCAAAACTCCACCGGGAAGCGCACCGCTCCCGAGAAGTCCGCTGATCCAATCAATCATGCAGACTGCAACAACTCATCTAGTCCAATTTACATGACTTTACAGGGTTGGAACTGTTCGGAGCAGTCTGCTTAGGCGGTCAAGCTAGATGAAAACTCGGTGGGTGAGGGAGGGCATTTGGCGGCGTACTTGGGCAATACGGGAGGGCGTGATCTCTGCGATCGCAATCCCCGGCTCCGTTCCAGCATCGGCCAGCACGACTCCCCAGGGATCGACAATCAGGGCGTGGCCGTGGGACTGGCGGCGAGCATTGTGAAAGCCGGTTTGAGCCGGAGCAATGACGTAGCAGGTATTTTCAATGGCTCTGGCCTGCAGCAGCACCTGCCAGTGATCTTTGCCGGTAAAGGCGGTAAACGCCGCTGGAACCACCAGCACTTCTGCGCCCATCTGGGAGAGGTGGCGGTACAGCTCGGGAAAGCGCACGTCGTAGCAAACCGACATGCCCAAAATGCCCAGGTCTTTAGCGGGGTAGACGTCGGGCAGGCGGTGGCCTGACAGGACGATGCTCGACTCGCAGTAGGTATTGCCGTCGGGCAGGTTGACGTCGAACAGGTGTACCTTTTCGTAGCGCATTAGCTCTTCTCCATCGGGAGAAACCAGCAGAGCCGTGTTAAGCACCTTGCCCTCCTTCGCCGGGACGGGATAGCCCCCGCCCAGGAGCGTCACCTGATAGCGTCGGGCCATTGTTTTGAGAAAGGCTTCGCTGGCTTGGCAGATCGTATCTGCCTGGGCAACTTTAGCGGCTTCATCGCCCAAAAAGGAAAAGTTTTCGGGCAGTGTCACCAATTCAGCGCCTTGGCGGACGGCCAAATCAATCAACTCTTCCGCCTGTGCCAAATTCTTCTCCAAATTAGGCACACTCGTCATTTGCACTGCCGCTGCCAGGTAAGCCTTCATAGAATTCTTGTGAGGGTTCTTGGGTGTCGTATCGGTCTAAGACCTTCAATTTTAGTGGCTTACGCAGCCCCATTACTGCAATCCTGCTAGCAGCGGTCGGTCTGACTTTAGCCGGGCTGCAAAATTGTACAAGACACGGAAGAAGGATTGCTTTAGCCTTCAGATTACCCCCAGTCAAGGGAGAATCTACCAGGAACAGCCTAGGAGCAGTATGGAGCCGCAGCTAGCCCAAGAGCAGGTGAAATTTTGGCAGGAGCCGACGCTCCAGGGGCTAGAGCTGCTGCGGGCTCGCTACATCACCCACAGCTTTAGTCGCCACACCCATGAGGGGTATGCCATCGGCGTAATTGAGGCGGGGGTTGAGGCCTTTACCTATCGGGGCAGCGCCTACTGGGCACCGGCGGGCAGCCTGGTGATGATTCATCCGGGCGAAGTTCATACCGGCCATGCGGGCATTCCGTCTGGCTGGGTGTACCGCATGCTGTATCCGGAGGTGGCTCTGGTGCAGCAGGTGGCCCAGGAACTGAGCCCGGCAATAGCGGCTGCGCCCTTTTTCCCGCAGCCGGTGATTCAAGATCCGCCGCTGGCGGCGCAGTTTTGTCGGCTGCATCAGGTGTTGGAGCAGTCTCCCTGCCAGCTTGAGCGAGAATCGGGATTTTGGTGGATGGTGGCGCAGCTAATTCAGCGTCATGGGGAGCTGCGATCGCATTCACCCACGCCTCCAGCGGCCAACGGCAGACTGGTAAGCCAGCTCCAGATCTATCTGCAGGAGCACCATAGCGAAAACATTGCGCTAGAGCATCTGGCCCAAATTGCCGATCTGCCACCCCTGAAGCTGCTGCGGCTGTTTCGGCGCGTGACTGGGCTGCCGCCCCATGCTTACCTGATTCAGGTGCGGGTGCATGAGGCCAAACGGCGGCTGGCAACGGGGCAGCCGATTGCAGCGGTGGCCGTTGAGACCGGATTTGCCGATCAAAGCCATCTGCACCGGCACTTCAAGCGGCTGGTGGGGGTAACGCCGGGGCAATATGCTCAGGCAACCGCCGGGTCGATTAGAGCCTGAGGCTTGCTCCAACCCGGCAGAAAACCCTGAATAGCGCGTTTTGAAGGTTGCTGTATCGATGCGGCTCATCGATAGAAGAAACGCTGTCGGTTGATCCGCGCCAGGGCTCCTGATAGGGTACGGGGAAGTTTTTTGCTGCCGTGCCTGAGGCGCGCTAGAGCGTGGATATCTTGCTGGCCCTAGGGATTTCCGCTGCAGGTTTAGTCACAACCGTGCTTAGAGGCGGCTGGATTTTCTACCCGCTGTTGCTGACCCTGCTGCTGCTGGGGGGCCTCTATTGGCGGCGTGGCGTCGGCTTCAGCCAGCTCGTCAAGATGATGCAGGCGGGAATTGGCAAGTCTTTGGGGGTAATGAGCATTTTGCTGCTGATCGGGGCGCTGATTGCCGCCTGGATGGCTGCGGGCACGGTGCCTGCTCTGGTCTACTACGGGCTGCAGCTGATTCAGCCCCGGCTGTTTATCCTGTCAGCCTTTGTCTTGACAGGCTTGGTGTCGATGCTGATTGGCACCTCTTTCGGGGCCGTCGGCACCCTGGGAGTCGCGCTGATGATCATGGCTCGGGGAAGCGCAATTGACCAACATTTGGTGGCAGGAGCCATTATTGCCGGGGCCTACGTGGGCGATCGCTGCTCTCCCCTGTCTTCGAGCGCCCATCTGGTAGCCACACTAACGGGCACTCCCCTGTACCGAAATCTACGGGTCATGATGGTGACCTCCCTGGCTCCCTTGGCCGCTTCACTGGCGATCTATTGGGGGCTTTCCTGGCGCAACCCACTGCAGACCACTGACAGCCCGATTCAGGCAGCTCTGGCTGAGGCGTTTGATCTCAGGCCGGGGGTGTTGCTGCCTGCGATCGCAATTTTGCTCATGGTCGCCCTGCGGGTGCCGGTCAAGCGCACGCTGCTGATCAGCCTGGGGCTGGCGATGGCTTTGGCCCTGGGGCTGCAGGGCTATGCACAGGCTGAGCTGGCGCAAATGCTGGTAGTGGGATTTCGAATAGATGCGCCAGCCGTCTTAGCGCCGCTGCTGCAGGGGGGTGGGCTGCTGCCAATGGCGCGGGTGTGTCTGGTCGTGGTTGTGTCAACGGCGCTGGCTGGGCTGCTGGTGGGCACGCAAACCCTGGCGCTGGTGGAGCGCTGGCTAGGGCGGTTGCGATCGCGCCGTTCCCTATTTGTCGGCACCCTGCTGGTCAGCCTGCTCACCGCTGCCTACGGCTGCACCCAAACCATTGCTATTTTGCTGACCCACCAGCTGATCGAACCCCACTACGGCCGGGTTCGACTCAACCCTGAGCAGGCGGCCCTAGATCTCGAAAATACAGCGGTTGTGCTCTCACCCCTGGTGCCGTGGAACATTGCCGGTCTGGTGCCGGCCACGCTGCTGATGACCGATGCCGGATTTATTCCCTACGCCGTCTACCTCTATCTGCTGCCGCTGTTTATGCTGATCGCCCACGCTTGCCGGGGCGGCAGGGACGGCTACTCAGCGAGAAATTTCGTTCAAGACCCGCTGTAAACGGCCTGCCACGATGAAAGTTACCCCCAGCGGGTCCCTCCGCTCACCCCAGCAATCCCTTTTACCCATGGCCGTAACCCCTTCCAAGTCTCCTCTAACCTCCCCGGTCCGCGAGTTTCTCGCCGGAGCCCGGGACATACTCCCGCTCATCCTGGGAGCAATTCCCTTTGGCATTATTTTTGGCACCCTAGCTCAAAGCAGCGGCCTGTCTGCTGCCGCCACGCTGGCCATGTCTGCGGTCGTCTTTGCCGGATCTTCGCAGTTCATTGCCATCGGCCTCATCGCGGCGGGTACCGCCCTACCGCTGATTCTGCTAACGACCTTTGTCGTCAACCTGCGGCACCTGCTCTATGCGGCCAGCCTGGTGCCCCACGTGCGCCAGCTGCCCCAGCGATGGAAAGTTCCCATCGCCTTTTGGCTAACGGATGAAACCTTTGCCGTGGCGATTCGCCACTACGGAGCCCCCCAACCCGGCCCCTACCCCCACTGGTACTACCTGGGGTCGGGGCTGTTTATGTACAGCAACTGGTTCCTGTGCACCTGGCTGGGCCTGACCGTGGGGCAGATGATTCCCAATGCCGCTAGCTGGGGCCTAGACTTTGCCATGGTCGCCACCTTTATTGGCATGACGGTGCCCTACATCACGACCCGCCCGATGGTGGCCGCTGTGACTGTGGCCGGATCAGCCGCCCTGCTGACCCACGGCCTGCCCCACCAGCTGGGCCTGATGGTGGCAGCGCTGCTCGGGGTGGCCGCCGGGATGCTTGTAGAAGGATTTCAGCAGACGCCCAAGGG
>JACVRP010000546.1 GCA_014534385.1 Cyanobacteria bacterium Co-bin13 | reverse complement strand
GGCGGGTATGGCCCGCGTACTGCAGTCCCAGTCATTGGGGGGCAAAGCCGACGACAGCCTACCCACACCCCGGATCGACACCTGCGGTACTGGCGGCGATGGCTCCCACACATTCAATATTTCGACCGCCGTTGCTTTTGTAACGGCGGCAGCAGGCGTTGCTGTGGCTAAGCACGGCAACCGCTCAGCCTCTAGCAAAGTGGGTTCCGCCGATGTATTAGAAGCGCTTGGGGTCGATTTGGCAGCTCATCCAGACCTGGTCAGGGCAGCGCTGAAGGAAACTGGCATCACGTTTCTATTTGCGCGCGGTTGGCATCCAGCCATGAAGGCGGTTGCTCCGATCCGAGCCAGCCTCAAGGTGCGCACCGTGTTTAATCTGCTGGGGCCGCTGGTAAACCCGCTGCGACCAACGGGTCAGGTAATCGGAGTTTTTGACCCGTCGGTGCTGCATTCAATGGCAGAAGCGCTCAATCAGCTCGAAATGCCCCAGGCGATCATCCTGCATGGCCGGGAAAATCTGGATGAAGCAGGTCTAGGCGACAAGACCGACCTAGCAGTGCTAGAAAACGGCCAGGTAACCTCTGCCGTTTTAGACCCCCAGTCGTTGGGCCTGGCCGCCGCCGACAAAACAGCGCTGCGGGGAGGCGAGATTGCGGAAAATGCCGCTATTCTTCAGGCCGTTCTCCAGGGTAAGGGCACCCAGGCCCAGCAAAGTGTGGTCGCTTTGAATGCAGCCCTGGCCCTCAAGGTGGGAGGCGCTGTCTCTGGTGATACCTGGGAAGCTTCGATGCAGCAGGGCGTGAGTCTGGCCCAGGAAGTTCTGAGCAGTGGAGCAGCTTGGGATAAGCTGCTGCAGCTGGTTAGCTTTCTTAAAGATTAGGCCTTGAGCTATTGAGCCTTGGCGTTTCGCAGGCGTCATGAAACCTATGCGCCTACGGATGTAGGCGCTCAGCGTTTTGATTGGAGAAAATTCCAAAAATCCTATCCTTTTAGCCCGCTGCCCGTCTCCGTAGGCACGATATAGCGCTGCAGAAACACAAACAGCAGAATCACTGGCACTATCGAGATGACCGAGCCAGCAGCGATCAGTCGCCAGTCCAGGGAAAAGCTGCCCGCCAGCTGAGCCACCCCCAGGGGCAGGGTGTAGTACTCTGGCCGGTCTAGAACAATCAGCGGCCAGAGAAAATCACTCCAGGAGCCAATGAAGGTAAAGATAGCCAGGGTAACCAGGGCCGGACGGGTAGCAGGCAGCATCACGTTCCACCAAATCCCCAGTTCTGAACAGCCATCCATGCGAGCCGCTTCTTCTAGTTCCTTAGGAACGCTCTGAAAGGCCTGACGCATAAGAAAAATGCCAAAGGCGGAAGCGATGTAGGGAAAGATCAGCCCCAAATAGGAGTTCCGCAGACCCAGCTGCACTGTGAGGATGTACAGCGGAATCATCACAATCTGAAATGGGATCAAGATGGTGGAGACGATCAGGGAAAAGATCACCTCCCGACCGCGAAACGCTAGCCTGGCCAGGGGATAGGCAGCCAGAGAACATACCAGCAGATTAAGCCCTACGGTCAGCACAGCAACGACGGTGCTGTTGACGAAATAGCGCCCGAAGGGATTAGTCCGCCAAACTGTGATGAAGTTTTGAAAGGTAGGCCGGGCTGGAATGAGCTGGGGCGGAAAGGCAAAGATATTTTCTTCGGCGGACTTGAGCGCAGTGCTGAGCAGCCAGAGCAGGGGTATGAGCATGACCACTGCGATCGCACCCAGCAGCGCATACAGCCCCACTCTGGCCCAGAGGGGCTGTCGCCAAAGCCTATCGAGTAAATTAGAAGACGTCATGGCAGCCAGCCTCAGCCAAAGTTACGCTCTTGCAGCAGCCAAAACCCAGCAAACGAATCAGCCTCCGGATTGCTCTGCACCCCGATGAAGTGCACCTGATTAGCTGCCTGCTTGGCCACCTCAAAGTTTTTAGCCTCGGTCTGGGTGCTGGCGGTCGTTAGGTTCGCTAATACCCAACTCTCAGCCGACCCCGTTTCTAAAATGACGCGCGGGGTCTTACCTTGCTCCAGCCGCAGATGGCCCAGTTCCAGACCGGACATCCAGCCAGCCAAGGGTAGCGCCCGAGGAGAAAAAATTAGAATGCCGGGTACGGGGGTGTCGGGGCTGATGCCCGCCAGTTCCAGGGGAAAGGCTTCGCCGAAGTCAATCTCCCAATCGGGCATCTCCTGCAGAGCCGCCGCTTCTAGGGTCACAAAGGCCCACTTCTGACCCACCAGCGCATCCGGCAGCGGCTGAGGGCTGGGTGGGGGAGCCGCTACTATGGCCGCTGGAGCGCTGGTGTAGCCAGGCTGGTGCGGGTAAAAATTTTGCCTGCGATCGTCTAGCCACTGCTGCAGGGTAAGGGCGCGGCGGCTGGCCTTGGCAGACAGCCCCACCTCCTCGCAGGCCCGGCTGATCATGTTCTGCATCTGATAGCGGAAGTAGCGCACCCGGCCAGGCCGGCTGGGTGCCTGGGCCAGGGCTTCCTC
>JACVRP010000199.1 GCA_014534385.1 Cyanobacteria bacterium Co-bin13 | reverse complement strand
GCCGGGGGCTGGGTTGTTGGGGGTGCCGCTGGGAGCTGAGGCACAGCGGGTTGCAGTCAGGAATGCTCCGGCTGCAAGACCCGTGCGGATAACGTTACGACGTGAAATTTTGGCCATGATTCGTGTCTTTGGTGAATGGTTAAGATGAAATTTTTATCGCAGAGGAGTCTAGGGGCAGGGCAGGGCAGGGGAGATGCGGGGAGGGGGAGACGCGGAGACGCGGGGAGTTCAAGCTTTAGTTCTCTAAAAGCTCAAGTCCTGCCATGCCCTGCCCCCTTCGCATCCCGGTGTCACTGTTGCTCGTGTCTCCGCGTTAGTGGGGCAAAAAGACGCAGTCTTCTGCGGCCCAGTCAAGCACTACGACTTGGCCTTCATTTAGCGGGTCTTTCATCCAGTCGGTGGTCCTGGCTTTGTAGAGGACTTCTACCCCGGTTTTTTCCAGTGCCAGGGAGACTCGGGTGATGTAGCCCGTGAACTCGATGGCGGTAATGCGAGCCGTTACTCGATTTGTAGCGGGCATGGGACCAGAGACTGTAGCCGCCTCTAAGGATTGCAGGTGCAGACGGTCGGCGCGGACACAGCAGGCAGCGGTCGTTCCCGGCTGGGCAAATTCACCCCGGCAGAGCAGTGGCCCCAAGCCCGCTGTCTCTACCTGCACCAAATAGCCCTGGGTATCTTGCACCGCGCTGACGACCTGGCCGGGGAAGATGTTGTTATCTCCCGTAAAGCGAGCCACAAACTGGGAAGTGGGCTGGGAAAAGATCTCTTGGGGGGTGCCGACCTGGTCGATGCGACCGTGATCCATCACCACAATCTGATCGGATAGGGAGTAGGCTTCATCCTGGTTGTGGGTGACCTGAATGAAGGTCATGCCAAACTGGCGCTGTAGCTTACGCAGTTCGCCGCGCGTCTTGACCCGCAGGGACTCGTCTAGGGCACTGAGTGGCTCATCTAGGAGCAGCACCTGGGGTCGGGTGACCAGGGCGCGGGCTAGGGCCACTCGCTGCTGCTGACCGCCGCTGAGCATTTGGGGCTTGCGCTGGGCAAATTGACTGAGGCCAACCAGTTCTAGCATTTCACCCACGCGCTCCCGCCGCTCAGTCTCGGGCATTTTGCGCATCTTGAGCCCAAACTCCACGTTTTGCCAAACGGTTTTGTGAGGGAAAAGGGCGTAGTTTTGGAACATCATGGCGGTGTTCCGTTGGGCGGGCGGCAGGCCGTTGATTTTGAGATCACCGATGTAGATGTCGCCACTGGTGACGTCTTCGTGCCCTGCAATCATCCGCATGGTGGTGGTTTTGCCGCAGCCACTGGGGCCTAGCAAACAGCAATAGGTTCCAGCAGGCACATCTAAAGTCAGCTCCTTGACGGCAGTCACGGGGCCATATTTTTTGGTGACCGATCGCAGGGCTACCCCTCTGGCCTCAGCAACCAGCGAGTCGGGCACTGGGCCGGTTGAAAGGCTGGAAATGACCTGTGTGTCTTGCATGATGAAGTACCAAAGGAAACACGCTGGTTGGAAATTTGGGCTGGCCCAGCTAAAAATATTTGAGCCAGAATCATGTCAGCGTTGAGTATCTGCCTGAATGGAGTTGTCAATCGGAAAGACTAACAACAACCTCCCTATTCAAAACCTAAGGTTGATGCCTTACTGTATTTCTGTATACAGTATGCCGAACACCTTGCTAGTCATTCTGAATAACGCTAGATCAGCAGTTTGGGTTGTCAAGATTCTTTTACAGGCAGCGATCTAATTGCATCAATATGCTTAGCAAGGGTTGCCTTTTTCCAATCCAGTTTTAACCTCATCCTCGCGTTGCAATCTGTTCTATGAGCACTTCCCTATCTGGTTCTAAGACCGTTTTTATCTGTGGTTCTGCCCTGCGGGGACAGCCTGATCACTCTAATTTGCAGTCTGCTCACTTCGTTCGGGAGGCTAAAACGGCTCCCAAGTATCGGCTGCATGCGGTGGGCAACGGCTGGCACCGCGGCATTTATGGGGTGGAAGCAGGCGGCATCTCGATTCCGGGTGAGCTGTATGAAATGACCGCTGAGCAGTATGACTACCTGGCCGGCAATGAGCCACCGAATATGTATCCCCATGAGGTGGAGCTGGAAGATGGGGGGAGTGCGATCGCATTTTTCTACCCCCAAGCGCTGATTGAAGAACACGGCTGGCCTGACATTTCGGAATACGGGGGCTGGGCTGCTTACAAAGCAGCTAGCTAGCAAGGGGTTGTGTTCACGTTCAAAGAGGTTTGCCAATGGCTGAGGTGCTGATCAAGGGTGGCCGTATTGTCACCGCTGTCGATGACTACATGGCCGACATTCTGATTCAAGATGGGCGGGTTGAGGCGATTGGGCGAGATCTGTCAGCCCCGTCAGCCACCCTGCATCGGGCCGAGGGGCTGCTGGTGTTTCCTGGCGGCGTAGATGTGCACACTCATATGCAGTTTGATCTGGGCCCAGCCGAAACCGTGGACTCCTTTGAGAGCGGCACCCAGTCAGCCGCCTTCGGCGGCACCACGACGATTGTGGACTTTGCCCAGCAGCACAAAGGCGAGCACCCCAAGCAGGTGCTCGAAGACCGCATTGCCCTGGCCGAACCCCAGGCCTGCGTAGACTTTGGCTTTCACATCATCCTGACCGACGTCACTGATGAAACGCTTGGGGCGCTGCCTGATTTGATCGATCGTGAAGGCGTCTCCAGCTTCAAAATGTTTATGGCCTACCCCGGCGTGCTGATGGTAAACGACGCCGACATGTTCAAAACCATGCGGGTTGTCGGCCATCACGGCGGCATGGTCAACGTTCACGCCGAAAACGGTAGCGTCATCCAGGTGCTGATTGAAGAGGCGCTGGCGGCGGGCAACACCTCGCCCAAATACCACAGGCTGACGCGCCCCTCGCTGATGGAGGGAGAAGCCACCCATCGGGCTATTCGTTTGGCGGAGCTGGCAGAGGTGCCAGTTTACATCGTCCACCTGTCGGCGGCGGAAGCGCTGCAGGCGGTCGTCGAGGCCCGTGACACGGGCATGCCTGCCTTTGCCGAAACCTGCCCCCACTACCTGTTCTTGACCGAGGAGGAATATGACCGGCCCGACTTTGAAGGGGCCAAGTACGTGATGACGCCGCCGCTGCGGGATCACAAGTGCCAGCATGCCCTGTGGCGCGGCCTACGATTCGATGATTTGCAGATTGTCTCAACCGACCACTGCCCCTTTTGCTTTAACGAAAACCCCTACGGCATTCGCAAGTCCAAGGCGCTGGGCCAAGATGACTTCTCTCAAATTCCCAACGGTGCCCCCGGCGTTGAATTCCGGATTCCGCTGCTGTTTGACGGCGGCGTGGGCACTGGGCGAATTACCCTGAACCGCTTTGTGCAGCTAACGGCTACGGCCCCGGCTAAAATGTTTGGCCTGTTTCCCCGCAAAGGCACCATTGCGGTGGGCAGTGATGCCGATCTGGTGCTGTTTGACCCGCAAAAGACCCACACCCTCAGCGCCAAAACCCACCACTCCAGAGTGGACTACAGCCTATTTGAGGGGCGGCAGGTGACGGGCAAGGTCGAGAAGGTTTTTCTGCGAGGGCAGCTGGTGGTCGATGGGGAGCAGTGGCTGGGCCGCCCTGGCATGGGGCAATACCTGAAGCGCAGCGCCTCTGGGCGGGTGCTGTAACTGCTACAGGTCCAGGCAGGTAATTAGCTTGTCCATGTCGGTCATGTCGCCAATCAGGCGCTGCAGCGGGGGCGGTAGCTGCTTAATTAGCGTGGGCACGGCAAAGACCTGGTCCTGCTCTAGCCGCTCCGGGTCTTGGTAGATATCGACGATCTCTAGCTCATAGCGCCCCGGCAGCCGCTCTTCACAGAGCTTTTGAATGCGCTGGATGGCTCTGAGCGATCGCAAGCTGTTGCTAGCCACATACAGCCGCAGTACGTATGTCTCCAGTTCGTGTTCGGCCAGATAGTTCAAAGCTTCCTGGTTGGGGCTCTGGTGTGCCGAGAGAGGCTGAGATTTTCGATCAAATATGGACATTAATTTCCCTGGGGTGCTGTGGTCAGGAGGTGTAGTTCGTTGGATTCAGGGTGTCTTCGGCATATCGGTACTTAGCCCGCGATCGCTGCTCCTGCAAAAGTTGACTTTCATGCTGCTGAGCCTGCTCAACCAGGCGATCGATATCGGCCTTTTCAGCCTCAAACTCAACCCTTAATGCCTGGATCTGGGCCTCCACAATCAGTCGCTTGCGCTCGATCTCATGCTGCTTGCGTTCGATCTCCTGCTGTCTGGCCACAGCATCTGCCGCTGCCTGCGCCTCCTTCACCAACCGAGCAGTGCCGGTAACAATGCCGTCTGGCCCCAGGTAGACATCCAGCATTTCGATCCCCTGACTCGTCATACGAAACTCCCGCACCTGGTTGGAGTGGTGGGTGCCTCTGGATTTCAGCACAAACAGCAGGCGATTGCGCTCCCCGTTAGTTTCCTGATCTCGCAGCAGCAGCCAGTTATCCATCAGCGACGAAATGCCGACATCGGTTGATTCCAGCGGCGTACCGTCGGTTGTTAGGTTGGTCAGTACTATGCTAATGCCTTGAGCCTTGAGAAAATCTACCAGCCGCATCAAAAAAGACTGAATGTGATGGAATAGCCCGGCTGAGGTGAGGCTAGAAATGGGATCAAAGATGACCATCTTGGGCTCAAAGTCCTGCACAAGTTGGCAGATCTTCACCAGATGCATTTCTAAACCGTAGAACGTGGGCCGTAGCGCATGGAACTTCAGTAACCCTGCCTGTTGGGGCGTTTCTAGATCCAGACCGATAGATCGCATGTTGCGGACGATCTGGTTGGCCGACTCCTCAAAAGCCACGTAAAGGCAGCGCTCTCCCCGGCTACAGCTAGCTGCCGCAAAGTGAGCGCTGAGGGAGCTTTTGCCGGTGCCCGACGTGCCCGAAATCAGCGCACTGCTGCCCCGGTAAATGCCCTTGCCGCCCAGCATGCCGTCTAGCCGCTCAACCCCAGTAGAAATGCGCTCTGAAGAAACCGTATAATTTAGCTCCACAGAGGTCAGAGGCAGCACCACAATGCCGTCGCTCTCGATTAGAAAGGGGTACTCATTGGAGCTGTGCTGTGATCCCCGGTACTTGACAATGTGCAGCCGCCGAGTCGAGAGGTCCTGCTGAATGCGCTGGTCTAGAACCAGCACGCAGTCAGAGACAAATTCTTCGATGCCGTGGCGAGTCAGGCTCTGGTCGCCGCTCTCAGCCGTAATGATGGCGGTAACGCCCTTAGACTTGAGCCAGAGAAACAGCCGCCGCAGTTCAGAGCGCACTAGGGCCGTATCTAAGAGGTTGCCAAAAAGAGTTTCTAGGGTGTCGATTACGACCCGCTTAGCCTGGATGCGGTCAATGGCGTAGCCAATCCGCACAAACAGAGCCTCCAAATCGTAGTCTCCGGTTTCCTCGATCTGGGTGCGCTCGATGTGGATATAGTCGAGCACAAGAAGCTTTTTGGCGACCAAGGCATCGAGATCCCAGCCCAGGGAAGACACGTTTTGGGCTAGTTCATCAGTAGACTCTTCCAAGGAGATGAAGACGCCCGGTTCGCTGTTATCAAGCGCACCCCGCACCAAAAACTCCATCCCCATTAGGGTTTTGCCGCAGCCTGCTCGACCACAGACTAAGGTTGGGCGGCCCTGGGGCAGTCCGCCATAGGTAATTTCATCTAAGCCACGGATGCCGGTCGGGCATTTGGTGAGTTGTCGTTTCAAGTCGCGTGAAAAGGATTGGACCATTTAGTCCACGCTATCAGCGAAAACGGGTATCGAGGGCCGCCTGAGTCAAAGCTTTAGACTTTCGCCCGAATCTGCCTTTAGAGCGTGTTAGCCCTTTGCTCCAACCCAAACAATGGGAGCGAGAAGCATGAACGAAAAACCACTGGGAAGCTACGACTATGGGACGCAGACAGGTGCTTTGGGGGATTTGGCTCGGCTTTATTGTCTACGTTTTGGCAATAGCGCCGCCCCTGCCTGCCGATACGGTGCAGCCGCTACTGCAGCTGCTGGGCGGCCAGATACCGCTGATCAACCCAGTGCTGATCTCCCTGTTTAGCATGGTAGGAATTTGGCTGCTGATCTATAGCTGCCTGATTTTTCCGGATGGCAGAATGCAGCGGCTGCCGGCCTGGGCTTTTATGCTGGCTTCGGCGGGAACAGGTGTTTTGGCGCTGATTCCTTACCTGGCGCTGCGGCAGCCAAACCAAGACTTTTCGGGGCCTAAGGATGGCTGGTTGACCCTGCTAGAATCTCGTTTCACGGCGATTACGCTCGTGATCAGTACGCTGGTCTTGCTGGCCTTTGCCCTGTTTTGGGGCGACTGGTCTGCCTACCTGTTTGAGTTTCAGCGCAACAAGTTTGTTCACGGCATGAGTCTGGCCTTTGTTTTGTTTTGCGTGCTCTTTCCCTATCCCACCCTGCTCAGCGACGATATGGCCCGGCGCGGCCTGACAAGCCGTTCGGCTCTATTTTGGTGGGTGGCGCTGATCCCTCTGTTTGGACCCTTGGCCTATCTGTGTCTGCGGCCACCGCTGCTGACCTTTAGGCGATCGCAAAGCTCTGATCGCGCCACTGCTCTGACCTCACATCGTTAGGGCTGTGGCTGTCTAAGAGACACTTCAGACTGCGGTAAAGCTTTTATACTAGCGGGTGATTTCCGTCGGATTTCGGGGTCTGCCGCTTGCAACCGGTGCTCTCTATTGTCACGCCCACGCGGGGAAACTTCTCCGACTACTGGCTAGATCAGCTCTTGGCGGTTAGGGGCGATGTTCAGTTTGTGCTGGTGTACCCGCCTGGGGTGCCTCGACGTGCGATCGCAGATCCCAGGGTCAAATCGCTCACCAGCCCCTATAAAGGCGAGATGATGCAGCGCTTCGTGGCGCTGCTTAATG
>JACVRP010000323.1 GCA_014534385.1 Cyanobacteria bacterium Co-bin13 | reverse complement strand
GGGCACCAGATCGTTGATGCCGACAAATTCAATATTGGGATTTTTAATAGCGGCCCGGAATACCAGACGTCCGATTCGGCCAAATCCGTTAATACCAACTTTGAGTGCCATGTTGGAAGTCCTTATTGTAGGGTTTGCATCTTATCAAGAAGGCGGATCTCGTAAGCAATAGCTGGAGGCTAATCTTCAATGAAGAAAGAGCTTAATTAAGCAATAGCTCTGCCAGCTAAAAAGACTTTGTGAAGCGATCTGCCGCACAATTTATCAATGTTTGCGTCGGTCTGAGTTCCACCAATCGATATAGGCTCTCTCACATCTAATCGAGAATTGCCGCAAAAGACTGGGATCTACCTTTTTCTTTCAGGGTTGGGCAGTACGGCTTTGAGATAAGCAATCTGACTGTGCCAACGGACGGTTTGGTTGGCGAGCTGGCGATCGCAACTCTGCTGAATCTGCTGCACCGCCTTTGGCTTGAGGTGCTGCTGGAGCTGTTCGCCATAGCTGGGCCGTCCGTCTGTCGCCTGAGAGAACCAGCGGTGCAGCAGTTTGGGAGTAATCAGCAGGTCAGTGGCAACGGGTTCAACCTGAAGATCAACGGTGAATTCGGCGGCGGTGAAGTGCGATCGCAAATCCTCCCCATCCCAGTCGAACGGGGGCGTTGCCGCTTCAAACAGGGCTGCTTCGGCCTGCTGCCACTGCTGCCAGAGCGGATCTTCCAGAGTGCTGGGACTGATCAGCGCCGAGATCCGTTGGCTGTGGCGGGGGATCGATTCTGCCAGGACAATGATCCCTTCGGGGCTGAGCTGGGCTTTGAGCACCGCAATCATCCCCGCTTTGTCGGGCTCTGGCCCCAGCACATTGCGGCCTACGATCTGGTCAAAGCGAATCCCTGGTGTGAGCTGCTGCAGTGCCTCGGGTAAAGCTGGCCAGGCTGCCTGAAACACGACGGGCCGAGTCAGCTCAGGCAGCCGGGCTGCCTGCTCATTGAGAGCCTGCTCATCCTGTGTGCTCTGCACCCGTGCATAGACGCTGCCCTCCGGGACTCGCCGCACCGCCTCCCAGGTGAGCAGCCCCGTGCGGGCAGTCAGGTCGAGGATGCGGTGGTGGCGTTGGGGTGCGGCCAGGGCGAAGATGCGATCGCGCATCTGCCCCATCTGCTGCCCCACCTGACCCAAAGTGCGCTGCAGCCAGCGATCTCGCGCTGGGTCGTTGGGGCTGTAGGTGAGGGTTTCGGGCAAGGCTCCGCCGCCATCCACCATCGCTGCCAGCTGGGCCTCACGCCGCCGCGCCACCTGCACCCGAATTGCATCTTCGTAGCCCTGGTCGGAGGGCTGGTAAAACACCTGCCCCTGCAATCCACTGGGCAAATACTGCTGGGCCACCCAGTGCTCCCGGTAGGAGTGGGGGTAGAGGTAGCCCTGACCGTGGCCAAAGCTCTTTTTGTCGCGACTGGCTTCACGCAGTGGGTTAGGCACCTCTTCCTCGCGCTCCTGCTCAATCGCCGCCAGCGCGTCAAAAAAGCCCATGACGCTGTTGGATTTGGGGGCTGTCGCCAGATACAGCGTGGCCTGGGCCAGGGGATAGCGCCCCTCCGGCATTCCCACCCGATCAAAGGCGGCGGCACAGCTCGTTACCACCGTCACTGCCTGGGGATCGGCCAGGCCAATGTCTTCGCTCGCCAAAATCACCAGCCGCCGAAAGATAAAGCGCGGATCTTCTCCGGCGTAGACCATCCGGGCCAGCCAGTAGAGAGCGGCATCGGGGTCGGAGCCGCGCACGCTCTTGATAAAGGCGCTGATGGTATCGAAGTGGGCGTCGCCCTCTTTGTCGTAGAGCACCGCCCGGCGCTGAATCGACTCTTCAGCCACCGCAAGCGTGATAACCAGAGTGCCGTCTGCTGTGGGTTGGGTGGTTTCGACTGCTAGCTCTAGGGCGTTGAGCAGGGCGCGGGCATCGCCATTGGCAACGTTGACCAGGTGATCCAGGGCTTCGGGCTGGGCCTGAATGGGGCGCTTGCCATAGCCTCGCTCAGGGTCTTTTAACGCCTGCTCGGCGACCCGGTATAGATCGGGGGCTTCTAGCGGCTTGAGCTGAAACACGCGAGAGCGGCTGACCAGCGCTTTGTTGACCTCAAAGTAGGGGTTTTCGGTGGTGGCCCCAATTAAGATCACGGTGCCATTTTCGACCCAGGGCAGCAGGGCGTCTTGCTGGGCTTTGTTAAAGCGGGGGACTTCATCGACAAAAAGGATGGTGCGACGACTGTAGAGGCCGCGAATTTCTTGGGCGGATGCGATCGCATCGCGAATCTCCTTTACCCCGGCCAAGACAGCATTGATGGCGATGAAGTGAGCGCTGGTGGTGTTGGCAATGATGCGGGCCAGGGTCGTCTTACCGGTTCCCGGCGGCCCGTAAAAAATCAGCGAGGAGAGCTGATCGGCCTGAATCGCTCGCCGCAGCAGTCGCCCCGGCCCCACCACCGCATCTTGGCCAATATACTCATCCAGGGTGCGAGGCCGCATCCGCGCTGCTAGGGGCGCTTCCTGGTCGATCTGGCTCTGGCGGCTGTGGTCAAACAAATCCATTTCGGCAAACTGGAAAGACCCCTAGAATTGTAGATAATCGCTTCGCTACAAAGGACATTCCCTCGTACCTTGTAGCGGTTCGTGATGTGATGTGTACAGGCTGTTGAGGTCGTCATGCCCCAAGCCCTGCCCCAACCCTGGGACTATATTGAGCCCGCTCTAATCCCGCCTACCGAAATCGATAGCAACGAACCTCCTTTGGAAAGCGACTGGCACCGAGATCAGATTAATCTGCTCATTCGACTGTTGCAGTGGTATTGGCGCGACCAAACAGACTTTTACGTCTCAGGCAACCTGACGATCTATTTCAACGAGCGACAGCTTACAACTCGCGACTTTCGCGGCCCGGACTTCTTTGTGGTGCTAGGGGCCGAAAACCGCAAGCGCAGAAGCTGGGTGCTCTGGGCTGAAGACGGCAAATATCCCAATGTTTTGGTGGAGCTGCTCTCCCCCTCGACTGCCGCTGTAGACAAGGGACTCAAAAAACAGCTTTACCAAGACGTCTTCCGCACACCAGAGTATTTCCTCTATAACCCCGATACGCAGACCCTAGAAGGGTTTCACCTGGTAGACAATCGCTATGAAGGGATTGTGCCCACCAATCAAGGGTGGCTCTGGAGCCAGCAGCTAGAGCTATTCCTTGGGCTCTATGAAGATAACCTGCGCTTCTTCACCGCTGAAGGGAGCCTAGTTTTACTGCCTGAAGAGGAGGAAAGGCAGCGGGCTGAAGCAGCAGAGCAGGCTCTGGCTGCCCTGCAAGCCAAGCTCAAAGCGCAGGGCATTAATCTCGATGATCTGTAATCGCTGTCTCTGTTTGTTTTCAAGCTGTGCTGAATGGGTAGGACATAAGGGTTTGCGCCCGGTGCAAGGTTTAGCGCATCTTGAAGAAGAATTGGTATAGGCAGGAGCTAACCCTGTAAGAAAATTTTGTGATGGAAGAGTACCTGCGCTCTAGTGACGTTATTAACTGGAAGCATCCGGCCATTTTAGAAGTCGCCGATGAAATTGCATCAGAGCGTGAAACGGCTGATGCGATCGCAAAAGCTTGTTTTGAATGGGTTCGAGACGAGATTCATCATAGCTACGACTACCAAATGAACCCCGTTACCTGCCGAGCTTCAGACGTACTTGCATGCAGAACAGGATATTGCTATGCAAAAAGCCATTTGCTGGCCGCATTGCTACGAGCAAACGGCATTCCAGCAGGTTTGTGTTATCAGCGCTTGAGCATTGATGATAAGGGCGCTCCCTACAGCTTGCATGGTTTTAACGCCGTTTATTTACCCGAAATCGGTTGGTATCGCGTCGATGCTAGAGGTAACCGCAGGGGAGTTGATGCCCAATTTACGCCGCCACAAGAAAGGTTAGCGTTTAAGATTCAGTTTCCTGAAGAGGCCGATTTTCCAGCAATTTTTCCAGAGCCGCTTCCAGCTGTTGTAGAAGCTTTACAGGCCCAAAAAACATGGGATGATATGCTTCGTAACCTTCCAGATATTTCTTTGGAAGGTGTTTTGCTCTTAGAAGAGCGGAGGCATACAAAATAATGGCCATGATGCAGGATCTCATTACCCTCGAAGAGCAAGGATGGCAGTCGCTCTCATCAGCAGGGGAGGCGGGCAAAAAGTTCTATAGCTCCGTTCTGCGCGACGATGCCGTGATGCTTTTTCCAGGAGGAATGCGGCTAGATGGCAAAGAAAAGATTCTGCAATCTCTGGCTGCTCAGCCCTGGAAGTCATTTCAAATAGAAGACCCGCAGGTGATTTCGCTGTCTGAAGATGCTGGGCTAGTGGCGTATAAAGTCACCGCACAGCGGGAAGGTGGCGGCCCCTATGTGGCTCTTATCAGCAGCACCTATGCTCGCAATCAGGGGAGATGGCAGTTGGTTCTCCATCAGCAAACGCCCGTGTAATGTCTGCAGCGTGGTATATGCCTAATGGAATTCGGCGAAAAGCTTGCGCAACCACATCGGCTTGCTATGGAATCTCATCCTAAGTTAAACGTCGCTGTCATTGCGTAGCTTGCTTCCCGCAGGGTGCGAAGCGCGGCAATCTCCTTGTGGTAGCCGCTTTACAAGGATTGCTATAGCCCTTCGGGCAATAACCCTAACGGGTATGGCTGCGCTTTTCTCGATGCCTGAAAGGCTATGGGCTCTGCTTTTCTTAAATGCCCCTTGGGCTATGCGCTTTGCTCGCAATGACTAATTAGGGCTATCTACTTACCATGTGTCTTGCAGAAAGGGTCAAGATGTAAG
>JACVRP010000619.1 GCA_014534385.1 Cyanobacteria bacterium Co-bin13 | reverse complement strand
TAGGGCTGCCGTTCGGCCAGGGCGGTCTGAATGGTGGCCTTGACTTGAGCCGCATCGGCCAGGGAAATGTCATTGATGTTGCGGGCCTGATTATGAATGAAATCCGAGACGGGGTAGCCCGTAATTTGCTCAAAGGATTCACTGAGGAAGGTCAGCGTCCAGTTTTCGTCGTCATGGCAGCGGTAGGCCGCACCAGGCAGGTTAGCAATCAGCGTTCTAAAGCGCTCCTCGCTTTCCCGCAGCTCTTTCTCGGCCTGCATTCGCTTTAGCTCGGCCCCAGCCCTGGCTGCGAAAATGCGCAGGATCAGCTCTCGGCCCGCATCATCAGACATGGGCCGGTCATCCAACACGGCCAAATGACCCAGCATCTGACCCGCCGTATCGAGCAGCGGCGCACCCAGATAGCTCTCAGCCGTCATGCTCTGCAGACGAGGAGAGCGAGGAAAGTGGGTCTTCACCTGCTGGGGGTAGCTGAGCAGCTGCCCTGGCACCATTTCTGCGCAGGGCGTGCCAGCGATGGTGTAGTCAAAATTTTCGGCGATGGCTCCATCGGCCCAGTAGGCCAGGGTCTGGGCCTGCCCCGCCGTCGTGAACTGGGCAATGAAGGCATAGCGCACCCGCAGCACCCGCGCCAGGTAGCTGACACAGGTGCGAAAAAACTCCTCCCCGGTCGCCGATGCCGTCCCTTCGACAATCAGGCGCAGCGCCTCTTCCCGCTGCTGTCGCTCGGTAAAGTCTTCTGAAATGCCCAGCAGATAGGAGGGGTTGCCCTGGCTATCAGACAGGGGTAGCTTGACGCTGCGCAGAAAAACCTTTTCGCCGCTGCGGGGCAGGATGACCTCTTCGGAAGTCTCTACCGCAGTGCCCTGAGCCACCACCGCCAGGTCTTGGGCCCGGTAGTGGTCGGCCAGGTGCTGGGGCAGCAGGTCGTAGTCAGTCTTACCCATGCCCTCCTGGCGGGTAAAGCCGAGGATGCGCTCGCAGTTCTGGTTGATCAGCTCGTAGCGAAACCCTGCCTGAATATTCTTAGTAAAGATGGTCAGGGGAATGTTTTCCACAATCCGGTTGAGGAACTGCTGAGACTGGCGCAGGGTTTCCTCTAAACGGCGGCGCTCGGTTACGTCGGCCCCCACCGAGAGAATGCCCACCAGCTGTTCCTGCTCGTTGTAGATGGGCTTGTTGGCCCAGGCAATCCAGACCCGGCGGCCATCCTTGCAGCGGTTCTCGTTCTCGTTGAACATGTAGCGCTCAGGGTGCTGGCAGAGATTCACCATCAGGTCTTCCAGGTCACGCCCGGTGGTCTCGGTTTCAGGCACAATCGTGTCAACCACGCTGCGCCCCACGATCTCCTCCAGGTCGTAGCCAAAGAATTTTTGGCCGTAGTCATTGAGGTACAGCACTGTCCCCTGAGTGTCCCACTTGAGGATGACGGAGTTGGCCGTTTCCACCAGCAGGCGGTATTCCGCCTCGCGCTGGCGCAGTGCAGCTTCGGCCCACTGGCGGTCCTCCTCGACGCGCTTGCGATCGCTAATATCTGTAATCACAAACTCCAGGCAGTCCTCAGCCGCGTTCATCCGTAAAGACAGCAGCCCCCAAATCAGAGAGCCATCTCGTCGCAGCAGCTGCACCTCAAAGTCGTGGACGCCTCCGTGGCGCTGCAGTGCCACCACCAGATCCTCCCGGTCTTGGGGGTTGGCATAGAAGTCTTGAGTGCGGACC
>JACVRP010000463.1 GCA_014534385.1 Cyanobacteria bacterium Co-bin13 | reverse complement strand
TGGGTAGAAATCTTCTCACAGCAGGTCTCCTTGAGCAGTACAGCCAAAAAGCTGGTTGACTAACGTGAATTTCCTATGTCAATACTACAGGTGTAGCATGAAAGTGTCTAGACTATTGTTAGCGGTTTGTGAAAGGTTGCTGACCCAACAGTTCCTGTTCCTGTAACCGTCTAGTTTAGCTGTGTCGTTTTGGAGGTGCGCCTTCGTATGCAAACCCTGTCTCGTGTATCAACCAGTGAAATGGAAGTCACCAGCATCCGTCTGGAGCGTGACCTGAAGGAGAAGCTGAAGCTGCTGGCAGGCAATCGCGGCTATCAGGCGTTGATACGGGACGTGTTGTGGCAATACGTGGAGCAATCTTCGGGGGACTATCAGCCCCAGGTTAACCGGGATGAAATTCGAGCCAGCTTTGAAGCCAAGGCTGAGCGACAGGAACTCTGCGCCCTGACCGGCACCCTGATTCAGCCCCAAGAACCCATGCTGTTAGGGCTGACTCCCCAAGGAACGCTGGTGCCGCTCAGCCTGGGCAGCCTGTCTCGCTAGCTTTTCTGCGCTCAGATCCCTATCGGCATCTCCTCGCCTGAAATTTCCCCTTAAAGGAAAGATGCGCCCCGGCAAACTTGCGCTGAGAATGGGAGCAGTTTAACCAGAACAGGAGGCAGCATGGCGGATGCTAAACCCGCTCCGGTAGCCCTAGTCACAGGCGGGGCCCAAGGGATCGGTCGAGGGATTGTACAGTGGCTGCTGATTCGGGGCTGGCGGGTTGCGATCGCAGATATCGATTCTGAGGCGGGAGAAGAGTGCCTGCAAATCTTCAGCGATTACCAGGATGCCGTCACCTTCATCGAGTGCGACACTTCCCAGGAAGCCTCGGTGCAGGCCTGCCTGGCCGCCACGCTAGAAACGTTCCAGCGGCTAGACGGGCTGGTTAACAATGCAGGCATCGCCAATCCCCTCAATGATCCGGTGGAAACGCTGAGCCTGGACTATTGGAACCGGATTCTCAGCACCAACCTGACCGGATATTTTCTCATGGCAAAACACGCAGTGCCTTCCCTGCGCCAGAGCCAGGGGGCAATTGTGAACATTGCCTCCGTGCGAGCGTTTCAGTCCGACCCGCACCAGGAAGCCTATGCCGCAGCCAAGGGCGGCATCGTCTCTCTGACCCATGCGCTGGCCCTGAGCTTAGGACCGGCCGTACGGGTCAACTGCATTAGCCCTGGCTGGATTGTCGTGAGCGACTGGAAAAAAGCCAGCGAGCGCCAGGAGCCCGACCTCCGGGAGGTCGATCAGGTTCAGCATCCAGCGGGTCGGGCCGGACGCCCGGAAGACATTGCGGCCATGGTGGAGTTCTTGCTCTCCGCCGACAAAGCGGAATTTATCACGGGCCAGAACGTCGTTATTGACGGGGGCATGAACCGCAAGCTGGTGTATGCCGAATAAAGCCTCGGCACCACCGGATCTACAGCCGCCGCTCCACTAGCAGCATCCGGTGGTAGGAGACCCAGCCCCCGGCCACCATCACTAGGGCAAAAACCAGCAAAAACCAGAAGTGATTTGCCACGTCTGCCAGCGCTACGCCTTCCGCTGAGACTCCGTATAGGGCCTCAATCATGTGGTAAACCGGGTTAAACCGGGCAAGGTCTAGCAGGGTCTGCGGAAACAGGGCCGCCGGTAGAAACGCGCCACCCAAGATCAGCAGAGGCACCCCAAAAGCTGCGATCAGGGAATTAATATCTTCGGTGCGGCGAGCGAACTGGGTACCCAGGATAAAGCCCACCCCCACATAGGCGGCAATGCTAAGCAAAATAATCAGCAGGCCCAGGGGAATAGAGCCCTCAAAGGAGCCCCCTTGGGCGACTGCGATCGCATAGACCAGCACCGTCTGCCCCAGACCAATCACACAGTGGGCCACGAAAATGCCCAAGAAGTAGGACACTCCGCTTAGGGGCGACAGAAATAGCCGCTTTAGGGTCTGCTGCTCCCGCTCGGCCACTACCGTAGCAACGCTGCCGCCTAGGCAGCTAAAGAAGAGAGCCGCCCCGACCAGAGTTGCTGGAATGGCGTTGGTAAAGGCCTGCTCTGTCGAGATCTGGGCCCGGTCCTCTAAAATGATGCCGTTTAACACCAGCACCAGCACCGGAAAAATGGCCCAGAAAATCAGGCTGCGCCGCCGCCGCCCCAACTCAGTCAAGATCCGCAGCGCTACAGCCGACACTTCCCGGAGATACTTCATCTAAATTGTGCAGATTGTAAAGCTGCCTTAATATTACAGTCAGGTTCATTCATCTTCTGGAGGCCGTTGGCGGAAATGGGAAAACGTACTGCTTTACGCAATGGCAAAAATCAATTCTCTGCGGGTTCCCGGTAATTTCTCCACGTCCACACCCAAGCTAAATTGAAGATCATCTGAAGGATCAATTGAACGCCGTATATGGCAATATTGCTGGAGTCTGGCCAGGGTTTAGCCTTGAAATGCCCTAAAGCCGCTTCTTTGCAGTAGCAGCCGTCCCCTGAGTCCCGACTTTCCCCCCTTAAAGATTTCCCACCCCCGGGTCAGGTCTACCCTGCCGATTTCCTCAGCCCATAAAGTCTCTGATTTGTCGATGAGTCAATCGCTGGAAACGCTGTTCTCTCAATCACTCTCTCGCCGCAACGTGCTCAAACTCTTTGGAGTCGGGAGCTTAGCAGGACTTGTCAGCTACTCCCGATTTACCAAGCCGCAACCGACGGTATTTGAGCAAGATCAGATCGATTTACCATACCACGTCGTTCGCCCGCTTAAAGCAGTGGTGGTCGGCGGTGGGTTGGCTGGTTTAGCCGCTGCCTATGAACTCAGTCAGCGAGGCGTTGTCGTCACGCTGCTGGAGCGATCGCCCCAGTTAGGCGGCAAAATTGCCAGCTGGCCGATCCAGGTTGGGGAAGACGCTTTCATGATGGAGCACGGCTTCCACGGCTTTTTCCCGCAGTACTACAACCTGTTTAGCCTGGTTAACGAGCTTGAGATTCAAAGCAACTTCAAATCCCTCAACTACTACTCCGTCGTCTATAAGGACCACTACCAGCCTGAGGTTTTTCGGCCCAGCCACTCGGCTTTTCCTTGGAACGTGGTGGATCTAGCGGTTTCCTCCCCCAACCGTCTGCGCTGGGGCATCAACCTGACCCACCTCAAGCATCTCCAG
>JACVRP010000044.1 GCA_014534385.1 Cyanobacteria bacterium Co-bin13 | reverse complement strand
GGAGGTAGGTGCCGGAGGTCCGGATTTGCGCCTACTCCACCACCTTTACCATCCTCACCCCTCCATTTCTCCGCGTCTCCGTGTCGCCCCTTCCCCGCGTCTTCTGCCTTCTTCTGCCCTTATTGTATAGATTGCAGAGCCTTGGACGGAAAACGAAATGCGAGCGGTTTTGTGCGGCTACTACGGCATGGGCAATGGGGGGGATGAGGCGCTGCTGGCGGCGCTGCTGCAGATGTTGCCTGCTGGGGTGACGCCGGTGGTGCTGTCGGGCAATCCGGGGGAGACGGCTCAGCGCTATGGGGTGGAGGCGGTGCCGCGCAAGGCCCCGGTGGCGGTGTTGCGGGCGCTGCGCTCGGCGGATGCGTTTATCTGGGGTGGCGGCAGCCTGATGCAGGATGCGACCAGTCTGCAAAACCCGATTTACTACGGCGGTCTGATGGCGCTAGCGCAAGTGATGGGCCTGAAGACGATTGCTTGGGCCCAGGGCGTTGGGCCATTGACTCGGCCTTTGAGCCAGAGGCTGGCTCGCTATGTGCTGCGGCGCTGTGCAGGGGTGAGTGTGCGGGATGGGGCTTCGGCGCAGCTGGTAGGGGGCTGGAATGTGCCGGTATGGCAGGGACCTGATCCGGTGTGGGCGCTTGATTCTAGGCCGGTGGAGGGGCTGTGGGATTTGCCTGCGCCGAGGGTTGCGGTGGCGCTGCGATCGCATCCCTGGCTCACGTCAGAACGACTGGATCAGTTCACGGAGGCCCTGGTTGGATTTCAAAAGGCGACTAAAACTTGCGTACTACTTGTACCTTTTCAACCGGCCAAAGACTTGGCGATTGCTGAGCAAATTCAGGCCCATCTTCCGGGACCAAATCATCTCTTTTGCCTCAATGATCCCCGCCAGTTAAAAGGGCTTTTTCGGGGGGTGGAAATGACAATTGGGATGAGGCTGCACGCTTTGATTATGGCGGCGGCAGAGGGATGCCGCTGTTTTGCCCTCAGCTATGATCCGAAGGTAAGTCAGGTCATGGCTGACTTAGACCTGCCAGGATGGGACCTCAATCCGGCCGCGGCTACGGGCGCTAACGACTGGCCCACGGAGGTTAACCAGATGACGCAGCAGTGGCTAGAGCACTATGCCAATGGCGAACCGCTTTCACCCGATCAAATTCAGTCCCGAACTGACCGCGCATTTATGCACCAGGAGTTGCTGCAAGAGAGACTGTTTTCAGCCAGAATTTACCCCTAATCAATACGCTGCACACAGTTCCAAAACCGGACAATTCTTTGCCAAAGCTAACTGATAACCTTTGGAGAGAGTTGAAAATTTTAGGCCCGATTCCATTGGTAGGTTCTGTATTACTACAGAAGGGTGAAATAATTGTCGAAGTTAGCTACTCTTAGTGGCAATTGATCTTCACCTGGTCGTCAGGCTTTGTAGCGAGCACCTCGGGACTATGACTGAGCAAAATTTGCCTCCTCAAGATCTTTCGTCTTCCGACCCTCAAGCCAGCCCGCCTCAAGCCTCGCTGCTTGACCTGCGATCTGCTGCCTCGACCGGGGCTGAGGCCATTGCTTCAGATGGACTGGGTGGGTCTGAGAGGTCTGGTGGTGCCAGATCTGAGGCTGCTCAGCCCGATGACGGCTGGGAGACCGTTAGCTTCCCGGGCACCCTGCCCCTCACTGACATCGCAAACACCGTTTTGCCCAAGCCAGAGGGGCCCGTTCCCAAGGTGGCTGACTTCACCCAGCGAGAAGCCGAACTGCTGCAGCTGATTCAGGACTTAAATCAGTGCAACGATGCCTTGCTAGGCCGGGTAGGAGATCTAGAAGATGCCCTAGAGCGTGCAGAAGCGGCCCTTCAAACAGAGGTGGAGCGGGCTCAGCAGAGCCAGTCCATGTCCTCTGCCGAAGCGCACACGGCAATAGCCCAGCAGCAGCAGCAGGTGGCTCAGCTGCTGAGTGAGCTAGACGTAGCCAACGATGCCGTACGGCGCACCACGATTCACAACGAAACTTTGCAGGCGGAGCTAGACAACGCCAGGCAGCGTGTGGCTCAGCTAGAGCGAGAATGCACGCTGCTGCAGCAGCGCTTTGGCGAAAAGAACAATGCTCTACAGCAGGCGGAAGCGACCTGTCGAGATTTGCGATCGCGCCTGCAGCGCCAGCAGCACTACACGCTCCAGTTCAAAGCAGCCTTAGAAAAATGCCTGCATATGTCGGCCCAGCGCAGCTCAGCCCCATCTGCCGTTGAGTTTCCGGCAGCGGTGACAGAACCGGCGCTGCGGCCCCATCCCCTGGCCATGCCCAAAGCCGAGCAGATTAAGCCCTGGTCTTCCCAGGATGAGGCTCCCGCCCGGCCTGACCCCAGTCTAGATACGCTGCTGCGCAGTCTTAAATCTGTCGGTCAAGGCCCACGCACGCCGACCCCCTCCGCAGTTCCCCCCCGGACGGCGGCGGCTCCGGCCCCCCCTGTGCCCACCCCCGATCCAGAGGCCGAGCGGCTGCTGTGGCAGGATCTAGAGCGCGTGATTGACTCTGCGCCCAAGGTCGAATCGCCTGCGGTGAAAGCAGCGGGTTCGCTGCCGACCGCGCAACCTGCCCCCGCTGCGCCTGCCTTTACCGAACCCTCACCCTGGGGCGCTCCTTTACCGGCCTCTACTGTAGTGGAAGCCGCTGTGGTAGAAGATTCTGTCGTCGTAGAGGCTGCTGACCTTAAGCCAATGCCCCCGCTAGAAACCCCACTAGTGGCGCAGCCTTCTACTGCCGATCCAGAGCCTGTCGCCGTTTCGGCGGGTCGCTCCGCAGGTTTGCCGCCGCTGCTAAATAACTCACCTGCTGCCCCCTCGTCTGCTCCGGGCACCTCTCCCTCGCCTGTCGTCTACCCCTTAAGACCCCAGAAAAAGCTCAAGTCGATTTCAGCTGTGCAGCTGCCGTCTTTCCCGCGTCCACAGCGATCGCAATAGCCACGAACTAGGTCAAAGCCTACAGTTAAGCAATACCTCAGGCTAAGGGCGCAGCATGCTGCGCCCTTAGCCGTTTATGGACGGTTAAAGAAATCCTTAAAGAAATTTCCAGTTCCCTCTCTTGGGAAGGGTGAAACGGCGCTAAAATACGCTACACTCCAACTTTACAAGTTACAAAACGTTACTGCTCGTTCATAAAAGCAAACTTTTCATACCTATCTTTGCAATGCTGTCTTCTCTTACTGCGATTTCTGATCCAACCCATGTCTCCCTGCCCGAGGCTGCTCCCGTGACCGAAGATCACGTTTTAGCAGCAATTGTCGGCGTTATTCAGGCTGCCCGCCAGCAGGGGCAGTCGCTCGAAGAAGTGCAGGCTGCTGTGCTGGCCGACGATGCCCTGCTTGAGCAGCCTATCCGTAAATTGCTGAGCGATATTGTGGTCGAAGCCTGGAATCGGATCGGCTGATGCCTAAATAGGCCGACGGGTAGGTGCAGCAGCAGCCCTAGTAACGGCTTCTAGCTTCACTGCTGCAGCACTGAGTTTGCCATAGATCAGGCCGGGGCACTGCACTGCAGCACCCCGGCCTAAAGGTTTAGAACACATGGGTCCTAAAGAGTTGAGCTAGCTTAGGGGAAAGATTTGCTGGTTTCGTCCTGGTGGCCAATGACCATCTGCAGCAGGGTTGTCTCCCCCCCTTTGCAGTGGTACTTATCGGCCCAGGTCCGAATAATCTCATCTAGTTCCCGGAAAGCGACCTCTCGATCGGCGGCCGGGATGTCTAGCTCCTCCAAGACCCGCATTGTGCCAGGTCGGCGGTTAGCCCATTCCCGCATCATGCGGAAGTACTGGGCCGTGTCCTCAATCATGGTGTACATGCGCTCTTCCGGATCCACGGGCGCATAGGACGCTCGCGTCAGCGCGTAGAAGGACATGCCCCAGGATGCATCAATGCGCGTCACGGTGCCAGAGTACATGAGTCGCCGCCGGATGTGCTCAGCTAGCGCTTCGCTGAGAGGCATTTTGCGGTCCTCTGGCAGGTCGTCCTGCGATTTCTCATGGAGGTGCTCGATCAGCTCCAAAAACTGGAAGGAGTTGATAATGCGGGCATTGGGAACGTTGGGGGGAAGCTTATCCTCTAGCTGAGTTTTTTCCTCTGCCGATAGGCTGTTGCCCGCCACCCTCGACTGACCCGGTTCCCAGGAGTAGCAATTGAGCCAGAGGTAGGGAAACTGAATCAGGTAGCGCGGCTCTTGCGCCCCCAGCATCTTGAGCAGTTTGCCCTCAGTCAGGGACTGCCGCATTTCCTCAACAATGGCCTTGACCCGCTTGGGCTCAATGTGATGAAGATGGCCCGTCATCCGCAGGTTTTCGCCCTGCTCTAGATAGGTCATATAGATGGCGCACTTAGCAGCAGTGGCGGCTGCGTCTAGAAAGGCCCCGTGGCGATGGCCTCCTGTACGCATGGCGCTAAAGGCCAAGTAAAGCAATATCTGGTCGATAGCGCTGGGACTCAGATACCGGATTAGGTCTTCGTCTTTTTTGACTTGAAGGGCGGGGTCTACCATGGAGCCGATATCATTCATAGATCTGGAATAGTAGGTGCCGAATAAAGGCAAAATCTAAACTTAATCAGTCAAATAACGGCAATTAAAGTCTAATTGGCTGATATAGCTTAAACCAATTTTTACTGACGAACGGTAACTTAAGCCGGTGTTAGCGAAATCTTCGCGTTATATAAAGTCGTCTCAACAGTTAAACCCACAAGGAACTTTCCTGACTGAGTTTTTATACCGCTGCCTGCCGTTTGAGATTGATTCTGCCGCTGCCTCGGTAGGCTAACGGGGTAGATGCTTTGCCTGATGAGGGTGAGGGGCTGTTTTGGAAGGAACTGGAAGTTGATCCCTCTACGTCACCGTCAATTCGCCCACTACCTCGAAATCCTAGCAGGTAATTGGGTAGGAACAAGTTTGACTGAAACGGATCTGGAGCTACCCGACCACTGCCACGGTCGTCAGTAATACTGGGAAGCCCTGTATAGAATCGGACGAAGTCTCGCAACCCGGCCTGCCCGTAGACGGCTGTCAAAGTGCCGACCGTAAGAGCTGCTGCCAGAGTAGCAAGCTGCACGGATGGAGAAAGGGAGATAGTGTACATGGAACTCGGTATCTCTGCGTTTCTATTTCCTGTTACGGTGACTTTGAGGCGGGGTCAGGAAAAACTAGATGGGTGGAATTGCTGAATTTCATCTAGGTAAATTCTTAATGGAATGATCCTTGTGCTCTAGGCAGTTTTACTTTTAGATATCTGCATAGGTAATCGGGGTTACTCCAGCCTTTTCCGGATTAATGGAGAAGAACTGCAGTTTTTTGGGGGAAACAACCCTGGTGAGCTGACGGCAGGGGGGTATATAGACGGCGATCGAGATCGTCAACAGCTGCGCCTGAACAAGCTCTGTGAGGCTGAGTGGAGTTTTTTCTCAGCCAGGGGTTGTGCTTTGGCTTTTACCCTCTTTGGTGCGTCTATCTATGTCTCGATTGTCCGGATCTAAGGGCGTCTCTATTCTCTACAACCATCGGGATGGGAGTTCCGGGGCTGAGCAGCTGTACCGCAGCCTGACTCAAGCGGGATTAGATGTCTGGATTGAGGGTGCTGTACAGCCGGTTGAAGCGGCTGAGGGGGCCGCCAAAAGCCGCCAATCTTTGACTGCCGCAGCCGACGCTGCCCTGCTGCTGCTCGTTACCCCGGCTGCCCTTACCGATGAAGATTGCCGCCAGCGGCTGCAGCAAACTGCGCCATTTTGCCGCGCCGTTCTGCCGGTGCTTTGGGGTGAGATAGATATTGATGCCTGGCAGCACAGCCCGCTTTATGAGGTGGCTGCCCAGCAGCCGGTGCTGGAGGGGCCGCTAGTTTGGTCCGGCGGCGAGATCGACATCCTGGTGCAGCACCTGCTGCCACGGCTAGTGCTGCCGCACCAGCCCAGCAACCCCTCGCTAGCTGCGCCCGCGATCTTTTACGACGCCTTTATCTCCTATGGCCGGGCTGACAGCAAAGCCTTCGCCGTGAATTTGCACCAGTGGCTGAGCGACCGGGGCCACCGCGTTTGGTTTGACCAGAACGACATTCCTCTGGGGGTGGACTACCAGAAGCAGATTGATGAGGGCATTGTCTGCGCCCATAATTTCATCTTTGTCATTTCGCCCCACGCGGTCAATTCCCCCTACTGCGCGCTGGAAATGGCTCAGGCTCTCCGGTTTAATAAGCGCATCATCCCCCTGATGCATGTCGAAGCCATTGACCGCTCGACCTGGCAAAAGCGCTATCCTGACGGCACGGAGACTGACTGGCAGACTTATCAGCAACAGGGTTTGCACTCCAGCCTGATTAACCTGAACCGGGCTGTTTCCCGGCTCAACTGGATCTTTTGCCGTGAGGGCATAGACGACCTGGCCGGTTCCTTCCAGAGCTTGCTGGATCTGTTTTACCGAGACCGGGACTATGTTGACCGCCATACGACCCTGCTGACACAGGCTCTAGATTGGGAGCGGCAGCAGCGCCAGTCTAGCAGCCTGCTGATTGGCCCTGCTCGAAGTGAGGCGCGCACCTGGCTGCTGCAGCGGTTTGCGGATCGGCAGCCGCCCTGTCTGCCAACTTCAATCCACGCTGAGTACATCTGTGAAAGTCAGAAATATGCTGACCAATGGATGACTCAGGTGTTTTTGGCCTATGCCGATGCTGACCGGGAGCGCCAGGAACACATTCGGCTGAGCCTGATGCTGGCGGGCGTTACTGTTTGGTCGAGCCGGACCGATATTCAGTCGGGCAAGGATTTTCAGGCGGAGATTAACCGGGGCATTGAAAATGCTGACAATCTGGTGGTTCTGCTGTCTCCGCAGGCGCTGCGATCGCACTACTGCCTGCGAGAAATTAGCTATGCCTTTGAGCTAAACAAGCGAGTAATTCCGCTGCTGATTGAGCCGGTGGATCTGGTAGAGATGGGGCAGACCGCTGGCCTGTCGCAGGATGCTGCCGCAACGCTGTCTCGGCTGCATCAGCTGCAGTTTATCGACCTCAGTCAAGTCCAAGACGGCGAACTCCACCGCCAGGGCCTGGATCAGCTGCAGAAGCGCCTGCGAGACAGCGCCCAGTATTTTCGAGAGCACAAGGAGCTGCTGGTGCAGGCTCTGAAGTGGCAGCGGCAGCAGCGCAACCCCAGCATTTTGCTGCGGGGCAGTACCCTACGCTACTACGAAGCCTGGATTAAGCTGGCGGCCCAGCGACAGGAGCAGATGCCGACAGCGCTGCAGCACCAGTTTTTGCAGGAGAGCCTGCAGCAGCCGACCGATTCTACGCTAGATGTCTTTCTCCTCGGTGCGCCTGAGGATTTGGCCTTTGTCCGCAAGCTCAACGATATTTTGCAGGTTCAGGGTAAAACGACCTGGGCTTTGAGCGATGTGGTGAGGCAGGAGCGCAACTCGGCAGAAGAAACTCGGCGGGGCCTGGAGCAGTGCCAAAATGTAGTGCTTATCCTGTCTCCGAGCTGGTTTGCGGCGGTGGACTGCCAGCAGGAGCTGGCCGTAGCGCTCAGCCTAAACAAGCGCATCATTCCCGTTCTGTATCGGCCTGTGGTGCCCTCCAAGGTGCCGGAGGTGCTGGCAAAATTGCCCAGGATTGATTTTCACCGCTCGGGTGGAGACTTTCTCAGTACCTTTGGAGAGCTGTATCGCCTGCTGGAGAGTGAGCCAGAGCACGTGCGAGGCCATACTCAGCTGCTGGTGCGGGCCAAGACTTGGGAAGAGGCGGGCCGGGATGACAGCTACCTGCTCAGGGGCCGGGAGCTGAAGGCAGCCGAGGACTGGCTGCGGCAGGCTGGCGAAAAGGCACCCCAGCCCATCGCGCTGCAGCAAGACCTGATCGAGGCCAGTCAAGCGCTACCCCGGCGACGGCTGAAGGTGCGATCGCTCCTCTCCAGTGCGGCGGTAGTCACTGTGCTGGTGTTCGTCGTTCGTCTGTTGGGGGGGCTACAGCCTCTGGAGTTAATGGCCCTCGATGTGCTGCTGAAGCTGCGCCCAAGCGAGGCTCAAGATGATCGCTTCCTGCTGGTGGAGGTGGACTCCCAAAGCGGCGACTGGCTGCGAGAACAGATGAAGGCAGCGGTTTATACCCCTGGCATTGGCACGGTTCCCGATGGCGCTCTGGAGCAGACCCTGGCCATTCTAGAAGAAAATAATGCCGCCTTAATTGGGCTAGATTTTTACCGTGACTTTGCGGCTGAACCCGCTGCGGCCCAGCGGCTGCGTTCAGCAGACAACTTGATTGGCCTCTGTAAAGCCAGCAACACCCCTGCCCAGGGTGAACTGCAAAAGGGGGTAGAAAAGCCGCCAGAAGTTCCCCTAGAGCGTGTTGGCTTCAACGATTTGGTGCGGGATGATGCCCAGCATCTTCGTCGCCATTCCCTCAAGCAAGCGCCTGACCCAAGCTTCTGCAACACCGAGGACTCCTTCAGCCTACAGCTGGCCCGAGCGTACCTGGCCCGGCAAAACGTTTCCTACACCGATCCCTGGAACAGCGAAGGCGCTGTAGCAATGCAGTTCGGCCAGGTGAAGGTGCCGGAACTGTGGGCCGGCGGCATTTTTACCAGTGAAAGTGCAGGCTATACGCCCCTAGGCTCAGAGGTGCTGGGCGGGTATCAGACGTTGATTAACTTCCGGGCTTATCAGGGCGATGTTTGGGCCTTTGCCCCAACGGTTTCCCTAGTAGATCTACTGAATGGGCAGGTACCCCGAGATCAGATTGAGAACCGAATTGTGCTGATTGGATACGCCGACCGCACTGATCGAAATGCCGACTATCACAATACGCCTTATGGGCAAGTGCCGGGGCTGGTAATGCAGGGGCAGATGACCAGCCAGCTGATCAGCGCTGCCTTAGATGGGCGGCCTTTGATCTGGTGGTGGCCGATCTGGGGAGAAACCCTGTGGATTTTGGGCTGGGCTGGAATAGGCGGCCTATTGGTTTGGGGCGCTGTCCGACCTGGTCAGATAGTTCTAGCGAGCATTGGGGGAACGGTGCTGCTCTGTGGCGTTTGCTACGGTCTGCTGGCTGGGGTGGCGGGCTGGGTGCCTCTCATTCCGGCAGGGCTGGCCGGGTTTGGCAGCGGCAGTGTCGTGGTCTATCTCACTCACCGTATCCGGCATCCTTAGGCTAACTCCTGGTGTTTCCTGAAAACCTCACGCAAAGAAACGATTACTGCAAATGCATCACCGAACTGGACATAGCCTCAAAATCAGGTGGAAACGTCTGGCCGTCAGGCTGCTTCTGGGGGGTGCGATCGCACTCTTGCCGCTGCTCAGTTCTGCCCCTGCCCAGGCTGGAATCTTTGATTTTCTGTTTGGCACACAGCGCTCCAGAGGTCGTGCCACAGGGCGAGAGCAGGGAGGGGCCGTCCGCACGGGGCAGATCATTGGGGCAACTAATGCCGGCATTCCCTACATTGTGATGCCGCGCAACACTTATCTTTTAGACAGCCAGTTTGTAATTGAGTGGAACCCCGTGCCTAATGCTCAAACCTACTGGGTTAAGCTGTGGCGCTGGGCCGACGGTCATGGTCAGCGCGAATGGCTGGTCTGGGAAGCAACAACATCCGAGACTAGAGTCAGCTACAACGGCCAGGCCTCTAGCCAGTTTTCCCTCAGCCCGGCCCGATACTACTCCATTGAGGTGACCGCCATTACGCCTGAGGGCAGGATTTCCTCAGACCAGGATGTGGGCTGCGCTGCCACCGGATTTTCGCTGCTGTTTCCTGAAAATGCCAATCTGCTGAATGCTGAGCTAGCCCAGGTGGCCCTGCCAGAGGCCCTTTTACCGGCCTCCCTTGCTTCTGCCTTAGAACCGGATGTCTCAGCAGAGATTGCTTTAGCAAGGTCTTCCCCAGAGGCGGTGGCCCCAGAAGCGGTGGCCCCAGAGAGGATTCCTGCAGACACCAGTTCCCCTGCAGAGAGCCTCCCAGAATCGGCTGCCTCAGCAGAGATTTCCCCAGCAGAAATGGCTCCAGAGGAAGTTTCCCCAGAAGCGGCGGTTTCAGCACAGGATGCCCTGGCCGCCGCCGATATCTACCTGCGCTACGGCCTGCTAGATCTGGCGATCAAAGCCCTGCAAACACCAGAAGCATGGCCCACCTCCATTGAACTGAACCTGGCCCTGGCCGACCTCTACAGCTATGCCGGACTAACGGCGCTGGCGCTGGAGCAGTATGCAACGGTGCTTCAGCTTGACCCAGAGCCGCTGTATGCGGCGTCTGCCCTAGAAGGCGTGGGCGTTTTGGAGGTGGGCCTAGGGCGGTTTGAGGCGGCTCAAACCAGCCTAGGCCAGGCCAGGGATCTCTATGGGGAGGCATACCCGCCATTGGCTGCTGCCGTCAATCGCCGTTTGCAGAGTCTAACCCTGCTGCTCCAGTCCGCTTCTCAAACTGCAGAGGCTAGAAGCAATCAGCCTGGCGAATCTACTGCCTGTCAGGCAAGCACTCCCCCCTAACCGCCCCTTTTTGGATCCTGATTAACCCATCATCTGCATTGACCATGAACACCCCCCGATTTCATGCCTGCCTCCTCTACATTTGCCTGCTCAGCCTGGGCGCTCCGGCAGCTCTCGCCCAATCGATTACTCCAGCCAGCGACGGCACGGGGACTGCGGTCAATGTTAACGGTGGCCAGTACGACATCACTGGCGGCACCCCATCGAGCGATGGCATCAATCTGTTTCACAGCTTCGAGCGCTTTGGCCTGACCCAGGCTGAGATTGCCAATTTCATCGCTGATCCGGCCATTCAAAATATTCTGGGCCGGATCACCGGGGGCAGCGCTTCGGTCATTGACGGCCTGCTGCAGGTCAGCGGCAGTGGAGCCAACCTATATTTGATCAACCCTGCCGGAATTTTGTTTGGCCCCAACTCAGTGCTGAATCTAGACGGCTCTTTTACCGCAACGACGGCGACGGGCATTGGCTTTGGGGCGGGCTGGCTGCAGGCAGTGGGCAGCAGCGACTATGCGGCTCTAGTGGGCAATCCTACTGGGTGTGCTTTTGCCGAGGGGGGCGGAGGTGCGATCGCAAATGTCGGCAACCTTGCCGTCTCTCCCGGCGAAACGCTAACCCTGGTGGGGGGTGCGGTCATCAATACCGGTACCCTCACCGCTCCCGGCGGTCAAATCACGATCCAGGCGGTTCCCGGAGAGAACCTAGTGCGCATTAGCCAAAGCGGGTCGCTGCTGAGCCTGGAGCTAGCCACCCTGCCAGAAGCTGCCCAAAACCCTGCTGCTCAACCGCTGACCGCGATGGACCTGCCCGCTCTGCTGACGGGCGGCAGTAGCGGCATTGCGGTAAACCTAGACAATACGCTGACACTGCCTGGATCGACGGTGCAGGTGCCGGGGGAACGGGGAGATGCGGTTGTCTCTGGAAGCCTTAATGTTTCTGGCGAAACTGGGGGCGCACTGCAGGTGCTGGGCGATCGCGTTGCGGTTGTCGGCGCTGATATTAACGCCTCGGGCACCAGCAGCGGCGGTACAGTACTCATTGGCGGTGATTACCAGGGCCAAGGCAGCGTCCCAACGGCCAGCCGCACCTATGTCGATGCCGGCTCGTCAGTGTCTGTCGATGCTCAAACCGCAGGAGATGGCGGCGAAGCCATTGTCTGGGCCGACAAGGCCGCTCAGTTCTACGGCAGTATTACCGCGCGGGGCGGCAGCGAATCGGGAGATGGGGGGTTCGTCGAAGTTTCTGGGCGCGAGTCTTTAGACTTTCAGGGCACGGTCGATGCCACTGCCGCAAATGGTCAGACAGGTACCTTGCTGCTCGACCCCAACAACATCACCATTGTCGATGGACCCAATAGCCCAGCAGATTTACCATCCGGCGGCAGTCAGCTTTTGTTTACAGACTTTGGTACTCAAGATGTAACTGTCAACAATGGCACGCTCAATACGGCTCAGGCCAATGTGGTATTGCAAGCAGGTAATCAAATTACTTTTGCGGCCCCAGTGAGTATTGCAGCTCCAACCGTTTCTCTCACGGCCCAAGCCAATGGTGACATTTTAGTTGACGCTCCCATTACAACGAACCAGGGTGCAATTACCCTGCTAGCTAATGAGGACGGTGTCGGCTCAGGACGAGTTGCGATCTCTCAAGTAATCACAACCAATGGTGGGGATATCAGAGTTGAAGGGGATTATGAGGGCACGGCTGCCATTAATGGAATTGCTACCGGCGGGAATGGTTCTCTCTTATCAGGCGGAGGGGACATTGTGCTGCAAGGCACCAGCAATGTTCAATCTGGAGTTAGCATCAACGCGCCTGTGAACTCTCAGGGGGGCGGGATTACGATTGACTCGCTCAACACGGCCGTTGGGCCGGGCGTAGGGCAGGTGGTGAACGGCACCATCACCTCTGAAGGCGGTAATATCACGATCACAGGCAGTAAGCCTGGCAATCCCGATGAAGGAATCTTTCTCTTCTCCGACATTAATGCGGGCAGCGGTACGCTAACACTGACGTCTGATGGTTTCGCTTTTAGCGGTGGGAAACTGCTCGGCAACGGTAACCTTGTGATTCAACCGCTCACACCAGAACTGGATTTGGTGCTGGGAGGCAACACTGGCTTTTTAGATGCTTCTAACCTCAGCGGCATAACAGATGGGTTTGCGGTGATTACGATTGGGCGGGAGAACGGTAGCGGGGCAATTACCTTGGCGGGCAATGTTGCCTTTACCGATCCGGTGGTTTTGCGATCGCCGATTGGCACAGGCTCCATCAATACTAGTGGCTTCGATATCAGTGGTAGCAGCAGTCTTACACTCCAGGCCGGAGATGCAATTACGCTTGCAGCAGAGACTCAAATTGCCTCAATTAACGAACAGCCCATAGACCTTACTTTGACTGGGGATGGTGACAATACTGAAGAGGGCTCTATTCGGGTTGATGCAGTAGTTGAAACTCAAGGAGGTAAGTTTTCTGCAACTGGTACCAGTAGGCAGGAAAATATCGCAGGTGTTTTTGTAAACGGCAAAATTACCACTCAAGGGGGTGAGGTTACTCTAGTTGGCGTTGCACAGGGTGCAGGTGAACTCGCCAGAGGAACTATTGTCAACGGTCCCGTCAGTACTCAGGGTGGTGACATTACTGTGACTGGTACTAGCAGTTCGGGAGAGGGCATCGTAACGTTTTTACCTATCGATTCAGGGGGGGGAGACATTGCCTTTAATGGCACAAGTTTTGGAACAGGAACGTTTTCTCGCGGTATTGCTTTGGTCAACAGTGTTGACTCTCAAGGCGGCAACATCAGCTTTACAGGGTCTGGGGCAGCTGCGGGCATTTCCACGTTTACCTCTGCAACATCACCCAGTACGGTTGGCACGATCAATGTGGGTGCTGGTAATTTAACTCTCACAGCCGACAGCAATTTGCTGCAAACGGCTATTTCTGGCACTGGCAGTTTAATCATTCAACCCCTGAATCCGAATCTGATTCTGCAGTTAGGCGGTACAGGGGATGCTGTCACCCCATTTCTCAGTGGAGATGAGTTGGCATTACTATCTGATGGATTTTCTGCTATTACCATTGGTAGCCAAACGGGCAGCGGTGAAATTCGCTTGGAGGGCCCGGTTTCTTTTAGTGACCCAGTTATCTTGAGTTCGCCCAATGGCGTCATTAGGGTAAACAATCCCATCTCAACTAGCGACAATGGTTCGATAACGCTCTTGGGGCCAGCGACCATTGCCGCAAACATCATGACCGTAAACAGGCCCCTATCCTTTGGCTTCCCAGTGACGATCGGGGGGAACGTTACCCTCAATGTCGGGGCAAGCGCGATCTCGTTCGAAAATGCTCTGGCTGCAGGGAACAATTCACTCACGCTAACCGCCGATGAAATTGACTTTAAAAACTCCGTTACCGGAACGGGCGATCTCACCCTACAGCCCGCTACCCAAAATCAGCCAATTGTTCTGGTCGGGTCTCAACTCACCTCAGGTCTCGACCTAACGGCCTCTGAACTACAACAGCTGCAAAGCGGCTTCAGCGCCGTCACCATAGGTAGCTCGACGGGGTCGGGCGAGATCCGTTTGGGCGGTCCACTGGAAGTCAATAATCTGGTGATTTT